>JAIKZS010000103.1 GCA_024682035.1 Bacteroidaceae bacterium | reverse complement strand
GTAAAAACATAGTCACTCAACAAATCTAAGGCTTCTGCTGCATATCCCTTACCTCGTTCTTCCGTCAACAACGATATTCCGATTTCAGCCCTTCCATGCATTGGTTCAAAATCAGTAATATCAATTACACCAATAGGACGGTTCTGAATAAGTTCGCAAATAACCAAACGTAGCTGACGGTCAGCGAACATATCATTCATAGAGTTATCAATGTAGGATTGAAGCACAGCCTTAGAATATGGAACCGTAAAGTTGGAAATTGACCAAAGCGAAGGATCATTCTCCATTTGATATAAAAAATCCAAGTCTTCTGGCTCCATCGCACGAAGTCTCACCTGTTCGCCTACAAGAAACTTATTCATATACTAAAAGACGATTGAAGCGATAAAATACGATACAATGGTAGAAGTTACTACACATACCATTCCTGGCATCATGAAACTATGGTTCAGCAGATACTTTCCAATCACCGTAGTGCCACTTCGGTCAAAGTTTACAGTAGCAATATCAGACGGATAATTTGGAATAAAGAAGTAACTATATACACTTGGCAATACACCTAACAGCACTGGTCCTGGAATGCCCAACGAATATGCCAAAGGCATCATAGATACCACTGTAGCACCTTGAGAATTGACAAGCATTGACACCAGGAAGAGAGCAATTGCAATTGTCCAATTATATTTAGCCACAATATCATCTAAACCCGCCTGCATCTCAGTCAGGTAATTGCTAAAATAAGTATCGGCTAGCCAAGCAATTCCATAAATAGCAACCACTGCTACCATTCCACTCTGCCATACAGAACCGTTTACAGCAACCTTTGGCTTAGCTTTGCAAAAAATAATCATCAAAGCAGCTGCCGATATCATCACAATCTGTATTACAATATTCATCTTCAAAACTTCTGTTGTTCCATCAGCCTTGGGATAATGAGGTAGCATCTCCTGAAATCCAGCGAAAAAAACAATCAAACAGAGAGCTGCCAAAAAAATATACACCGCACGCTTAGCATCTTTGGATATTTCTTTGTCGAGTGTTGTAGCAGAATTGCCATACATATAATGGTATAATTCTGGATCTTGACATCTCTTTTGGAATACAGGGTCTTTATCTAGGTCCTTGCCGCGTTTATAACTAAATGCCGAAGCTGTTATCAAACCACACAAACAAGCAGGAATAGTTACCATCAGCACTTGAGGGATAGATACATTGAAACCATTAGCCGCAGAAATGGTAGTGAATGCTACCACGGCAGCTGCAATGGGAGAACAAGTAATACCCACTTGAGAAGCGATGGAAGCCACTGCACAAGGGCGTTCCGGACGAATACCTTTCTTCAGAGCTATGTCACAGATAATAGGCATTAGCGTATAAACCACATGCCCTGTTCCTACCAGTACAGTCAAGAAAAATGTTGCCAGTGGAGCAAAAAAAGTAATACGATCAGGATGCTTGCGAAGCATGCGTTCCGCAATTTGAATAAGCCAGTCCATACCACCTGATGCATGCATCATACCAGCACAAGTAACAGCAGCAATGATGATGTAGATAACATCTGTAGGAGGTGAACCCGGCTTCATTCCGAACCCTAACACCAAAATTGCTAAACCAATTCCAGAGATAGCACCAAGTGCTAAGCTGCCGTAACGAGAACCCACGTAGAGGGCACCAAGTACGACCAGCAATTGAATAATCATTAATGCCATTTTTTTAACTATTATTAGAACATGTATTTTATGTACGCAAATGTAACAATTATTTCATACAAACTCAGCTAAAGCCCGAAAAATTTGCTTATTTGACACACATAATGTATTTTTGCACAAATTTTAAACTAATATTAATATGTATAGAACACATAACTGCGGAGAACTCCGTATTGCTGATGTTAACAAGCAGGTAACGCTGTCTGGTTGGGTACAACGCTCCCGTAAAATGGGTGGCATGACCTTCATAGACCTGCGCGATCGCTACGGCATCACACAGTTGGTTTTCAATGAAGAGGTGAATTCTACCTTGTGCGAAGAGGCCAACAAATTGGGACGTGAATATGTAATCCAAATAACAGGTATCGTTAATGAGCGTTTTAACAAAAACAAGAACTTGCCTACGGGTGATATAGAAATCATTGTTGACAAGCTAAATGTACTGAATGCTGCCATAACGCCTCCATTTACCATTGAGGACAATACAGATGGTGGGGATGACCTGAGAATGAAATATCGCTATCTTGATTTGAGAAGAAATGCTGTGCGCAAGAATCTTGAACTCAGACACAAGATGACCATAGAGGTACGTAACTATCTTGACAATCATGGGTTCATTGAGGTAGAAACACCAGTTTTGATAGGTTCTACTCCTGAAGGAGCACGCGATTTTGTGGTACCTTCACGAATGAATCCGGGCCAGTTTTATGCATTGCCTCAAAGTCCACAAACCTTGAAACAATTACTTATGGTGGCAGGCTTTGACAGATATTTCCAAATAGCAAAATGTTTTCGTGACGAAGACCTTCGAGCCGACCGTCAGCCAGAGTTCACGCAAATTGACTGCGAAATGTCGTTTGTAACCCAAGATGACGTGATTGAGTTGTTTGAAGGAATGGCTAAACACTTGTTTAAAACGATTCGTGGCATTGATTTAGGTGAGGAACCTTTTATGCGTATGCCTTGGGCTGATGCTATGAAGTATTATGGTAGCGATAAGCCAGACCTGCGATTCGGCATGAAGTTCGTAGAACTGATGGATATCATGAAAGGCCATGGATTCAGTGTATTTGACAATGCTGCATATGTAGGTGGTATCTGTGCAGAAGGTGCAGCAACATTCACTCGCAAACAGCTAGACGCTTTGACAGAATATGTGAAGCGTCCACAAATTGGTGCTAAGGGTATGGTCTATGCCCGAGTTGAAGCTGATGGAAAAGTAAAATCAAGCGTTGACAAATTCTATTCACAAGAGGTATTACAACAAATGAAGGAAGCCTTTGGTGCTCAACCTGGTGACCTGATCTTAATATTGAGTGGTGAGGATGTGATGAAAACTCGTAAACAACTTTGTGAATTGCGTCTAAAAGTGGCCGAAGACTTAGGCTTGCGCGATAAAAACAAATTTGCTTTACTATGGGTAGTTGACTTTCCAATGTTTGAGTGGAGTGATGAAGAGAATCGTTTGATGGCTATGCACCATCCATTCACTCACCCTAAAGACGAAGACATTCCATTGCTCGACACCAAACCTGAAGACGTGCGTGCTGATGCTTATGATATGGTATGTAATGGTATAGAAGTTGGTGGCGGTTCTATTCGTATTCACGATCCGAAATTGCAAGCTAAGATGTTCGAGATACTGGGCTTCACGCCAGAAAAAGCTCAAGAGCAATTTGGCTTCTTAATGAATGCATTTAAATATGGGGCTCCACCTCATGGAGGTCTGGCTTATGGGTTGGACCGTTGGGTTAGCATCTTTGCCGGGTTGGATAGCATTCGCGACTGCATTGCATTCCCGAAAAATAACAACGGACGCGACGTGATGTTAGAAGCTCCTTCTGCAATCGAACAAAAACAACTTGATGAGCTGTCTTTGAAAATTGAGTTGAAAGAATAATGAAGTTGTTTTGCAAACAAGAAAAGGCTGCGACTATCTCGCAGCCTTTTTATTTATTCATGTTTGAACAATCGGTCTTCAGCTAGTTGCTCATATTTTGTGCCAGATCGCCCATAATTGGCAAAAGGATGAATAGAAATACCACCACGTGGTGTAAAAAAGCCCGTCACCTCAATATACTTGGGATCCATCAGACGTATCAAGTCTTTCATGATAATATTTACGCAATCCTCATGAAAAGCGCCATGATTACGAAAACTAAACAAATATAACTTCAAACTCTTACTTTCCACCATTTTAATGTCTGGGATGTAGCCAATACGAATTTCAGCAAAATCAGGTTGACCAGTAATAGGACACAAACTGGTGAATTCGGGACAATTGAAACGTACCCAATAATCATTATCTGTATGCTTGTTATCAAATGCTTCCAACACCTCAGGTGCATAATCTTGACGATATACAGTTTGCTTACCCAAGGATTTAAGAGTGGCTCTCTTTTCTTCCATATTGTACTATTTTTTTGCAAAGATAACGATTTTGTACTATCTTCGCGCACAAGTTCACATCTTTTTAATCCACCATGACTGAGGAAAAAGCATATTTCAAAGTTTGGCAACACCGAAAAAGACTGAACAAGGTCGTTTTCAGTTATGCCGATTATTTTATTGTATCGCTGTTTTTGGAGCGAGGCAAATTGTCATATGCCGATAAATGCATAGAAATTGAACCTGGTACCATTGTCTTTGCCAATCCTGCTTTACCGTCAGCATGGGAGCCATTAACTGAAAAGGAAGCAGAAAAAGGCTTTTCCTGTATGTTTACCTATGAGTTTATCAAGAAAGAAGAATGGGGTTTCTTTTTGAACACCCCACTATTAGATCTTACCCTTGATCAGGCCATATTTCTAAACAAAGAAGCTATGAGCACTACGAAAAGACTCTTTCAAAGGATGATAGAAGTAAGTAAAATTGACGATGGGATGAAAGATGAAATGATGCATAGCATTCTACACCTTATTATATATGAAAGCATGCATGGAAAAGAAGAAAGAGTTTACAAAGTACAACATAATGCTGCTCAGCGTACCGTAGAACTTTTTCTACTTTTGCTTGATCGACAATTCCCGCTTACCTACCCCAAGCAAAAACTGGAGATGCGATCAGCTGTTGATTATGCTCAACGCCTTTCCATACATGTGAACCATCTTAATCGTGTAGTGAAACAAGTGACAGGGAAAACCACTACCGACATCATTGCCAGTCGTATTACGAAAGAGGCCATTAACTTGTTACAAAACACACAACTAAATGTTGCTGAGGTAGCATATGCACTTGGATTTGAGGAGCAAGCATCATTTACAACCTTTTTGAAGAGAAGACTAGGAAAAGGGCCAAAGGAAGTTAGAGGTAAATAAATCAAATAACGACCATTATACCCACTAGTATTAATTTCAAATTGAATAAAACTTTTTATAAGTAACTTGGAGAAACTTTTATAGAATAATGTTTGATATTAACAAACATTGGTTTGAATTTGATAATTATCATATCTATATAAATTACGTAATTTGCAAACGATTTAAGATCTATGGAAAAGTCGATGAACGAACTGATTGAAAAACTGCATGAAGAAGGATGTTCCTGCGTGGTAAATAACCAAGAACTAAGAACCTATACCCATCGCGGTGTAGAAGATTTGTTCAGATTGTTAACGCAAGAACCAACTTTTTTAGCTGGCGCCGATGTTGCCGACCGTGTGGTAGGCAAAGCTGTTGCAGCTATGCTGATAAAAGGAGGCGTTAAAAACGTTTATGCAGACCTTATCAGTCTGTCGGCATTAACTTTGTTGCGAGACGCTGGAGTTGAAACCAACTACGACCAGTTAGTTACCTACATTAAAAATACGAAGTTGACAGATTGGTGCCCTGTAGAAGCTATGTGTTATGATGAGCAAACTGTTGATGAAATCCTGCCAATAGTACAAAGCTTTATTGAGGACAAAGAAAAGTTTTTTAAATCGTAGTCATAGAAAACGTACTTTAATATTTGCCATAGAGTCTTATAAACTCGTTTATTATAATGATATAGATATGAAAAAGCATTTATTAGTTTTATGTGCCATTTTTACTGGCACACTATTGCCAGCGCAAGCGCAAGACAGCAACATTTCAAAAGATGTAGAAACTGATGAAGTGGTAGTCACTGGTACAAGAAATGGTACTGACATTCGCCACCTGCCAATGACCATCACCACAGTGAATCGTTTAAAACTCACTGAAAGCAATCGTTCTTCCATACTTCCAACTCTAACAGAGCAGGTACCAAGTTTATTTGTCACATCACGTGGCGTAATGGGCTATGGCGTATCAGGCGGTGCAGCTGGTGGCATTAACTTACGCGGTATCAGTGCAGGAAGTGGCCAGCTAATGGTATTGATTGATGGGCATCCACAGTACATGGGTATTTTCGGACATCCAATCGCTGATGTGTACCAAAGCTTTATGTCGGAAAAAGTAGAAGTATTAAGAGGACCAGCATCTGTTCTTTATGGCTCTAATGCAATGGGAGGTGTTATCAATATCGTTACGCGTAAAATGTTGGAAGACGGCATAAAGACCGATTTCAATGTCGGTTATGGCTCTTACAACACTTTGCAAACTGAAGCTACTAACCGAGTAAAGGCAGGAAAGTTCAACAGTATTCTTTCTCTTTCCTACAACCGTACTGATGGTCATCGTGCGCGTATGGCTTTTGAGCAATATGGAGGTTATGCAAAGGTTGGATATAGTTTTACAGAAAATTGGAAAGCATATGCCGATTTAAATCTTACCCATTTCAAAGCGACTAATCCGGGTACCATTCAGGCACCCATTTTAGAAGGTGACCAATGGGTTACACGTGGAGCAGCATCTGCCGTTATTGAAAATAATTTTGACAAAACATCAGGTGCCTTAAGCCTATTCTACAACTGGGGTCACCACAAGATTAATGATGGATATACCCCTGGTCCTGAAAGTGGTCCACAAAAAAATTTCTATCTTTCCGATGATTCCATGATGGGTTTTTCGTGGTATCAAAGTGTACGACTCTTTGAAGGCAATCGCTTGACTGGTGGTATTGACTTCCAGCACATTAAAGGCCATGCTTGGAACGAATCACGCACAACTGGCGAAGTGACTAATACATATGCCAACAAATCACTTAACGAGATTGCTGGTTATGTTGATTTCCGTCAAGACATTACTTCATGGTTAACTGTAGATGCGGGGTTGCGTGTAGATCACCACTCACAGGCAGGAACTGAATTAATTCCACAAGGTGGTTTGTCTTTCCGCTTGCCTAAAGATGCACAGATTAAGGCAATGATAAGTAAAGGGTTCCGTAATCCAAGTATCAGGGAAATGTATATGTTTCCCCCTCAGAACGATAAGTTGAAACCAGAACGACTGATGAATTATGAGTTGTCATTTACAAAACGCGAGTTTGATGGAGCATTAACCTATGGAGCTAATCTTTACTACTTAAAAGCTGACAATATAATTCAAACCCAACGTGTTGAGGGTAAACCTCGTAACTTGAATACAGGTGAAATTGAGAACTGGGGAATAGAAGCCAATGCTAACTATCGCATTAACGAGAAATGGAGTGTAAATGCCAATGGCAGCTACTTACATATGAAAAAGCCAGTATTAGGAGCACCTAAGAATAAATTCTTTGCAGGAGTAAACTATAGACACAACCGTTGGGCTTTCAACACTGGAATTCAGTATATTAATGACCTATATACCGCGGTTGGCGAAAATCCGACCAAAGAAAGCTTTGTTTTGTGGAATGCTGACGTAAATTACAAGCTGGCCAGCTTCGCCACACTTTATGTTAAAGGAGAAAACCTCTTGGCACAGCGTTATGAAATCAATGCAGGTTTTCCAATGCCAAAGGCAACTGTAATGGGAGGAATACATTTGACATTCTAATTTATATACGTACGATAAGTTCAATGTTTTTATCTAGAGAAACATTGTCTGCGTGATGCAGGCGATGTTTTACAATTGCTCGCCAAATGAGCAAAAAAAACGGCACGGAATAAATGAACGCTTTCATTATTCCGTGCCAATCAACCATTCACGAAGTCAAAATTAGAAAATAAATCATAGTTGATTAGGTTTATTTTTGGTTTTTGGTATTTTTCTACAATTAAATTGTCAAAAATTTCATTATTATAAAAAAAAACACTTTCTTTGTCTTTTGACATTTGCAAAGATAATAGATTTAACCTTCTTAAAATGTACCAATTGTTACACGAAGTGTTAATAAAGATTAATAATGGATATACACGAACTACAAAATTGCAGTTTTTTCAAGGGATTAAGCGAAGAAGATATTGCTAACTTACTTTTATCTTCACCAGGCTCTCATAGAATCTACAAAGAAGGAGACTTTGTAGCCCGGCAGGGTGAAGTATGCGATAAAATTGCTATTATGATGAAAGGATCAGTTTATTCTGTGATGATAAATGATTATGGAAAAGAACTGATTTTGTCAAACATTAAAAGTCCCAATATTTTAGGGTATTCTTTTATTTTTGGGACCGACAATAAATTCAACATAAACGTTATCGCCAAAACTCCATGTGAAATGATATTTGTTGAAAAAGAAAAACTTTTAAAGCTGCTACATGAGCGCCCTGTTTTCATGCAATCATTTATGAGAGGCATGTCGGATATAAGTATGACAGTATTTAAACGCATATTCGAGCTCAATCTTAGCAAATTAAAACAACGGCTTTTAAGCTATATGGAGCAACATGAAGAATTACCCAAGCAAGCTGAATTAGCCAAGCAACTAGGCGTAACAAGACCTTCACTTTCCAGGGCCATAGCAGAGCTAAAACGCGATGGTCTCATCAAGAAATGATATAGTTTAATTCTTTTGCTCCACTTGTAATTGAAAAGCCCTGGGTGAGCATCCAACTGCCGCTTTAAAATATTTTCCAAAGAACGAGGGATTTGGATAATTCAGCATATCACTAATTTGTTGGACAGATAATTCATTCTGACGCAACAAAGCCTTGGCTTCCAAAATGACATAGTCGCGAATCCAATCACTGGGGTGACGCCCACTATGTTGTACAACCACGCGTGATAAGTATTTAGGAGTTATACAAAGTGTACTTGCATAAAAAGCAAGTCGCCGTTCTTTAGTATAATTTTTCCTTACCTCATCCATAAACTGATGAAACAACACATCACCACGCTGGAGTTTTACGTCATCTTTTTGATAACTCATGTTATCTATAACATAATAAGATAAAGCTTCCATCAAATTGAGAATAATCTCTTTCTTATATGAAGAATTGGATTGGACCACAGATCTTATCAATTCATAAACCTGAATTATATCTTTAATTCGTTCCTTATTCAAATGATTCACCATTGGCTGATCCAAGTATTCACGAAACCTAATTGAGTGTTCCATTTTCATCAATGTTGGAAAAGCATTTTTAGGAAAAGCCATTAATGCCAATTTACAATCAGGAGAGATATAAACCTCATCACCTATTGTTCCAGGTAAAAGTGTTAAAACATCATTCTCTTTAATATGAATTTCCTCTAAATTCAATCTTAATTTCATTTCTCCACGAGTACAAATCATTACCATTGCAAACATTAGCTTTAATGGCAAAGATGTAAAAAGATTTGGAAGATTATTATAATCAAACTCCTCTTTTATGTCAAAGTTATCGTCAAGTAATATCAAATCATCCAGAACCAGCTTTCGCAAGTCCGTAGGCATCATGTCAAAATTAAATTCTGCCAGTTTATTTTCCATAGTTATATATTTTATAGTGTTCTAGTAGGATAAAGAGCTTCCCACCAGCTATCATCATCTTGCAACCATTTTTGGAACCAAGCAAAAATGGTATTTTGCCAACGAATGCGTTTTTCATAGTCAAGAATGTGGTGATTCTGACCATCTACAAGCACAAATGCAGTAGGTCGGCCCAACAATTTCAAAGCTGTAAACATCTGAATACTCTCACCTACTGGCACATTAGTATCAGCAGTACCATGTAAGAACAATAATGGAGTATGAATCTTATCTGCATTAAATAATGGACTTTGGTCAACATACAAATCTTTGCGTGTCCAAGGATAGCTATTAGCCATACTAACTTCGCTATAACTATAGCCCCAATAACCCTCACCCCAATAACTGGTGTGATCACTGATTCCAGCATGTGAAATGGCAGCTGCAAAAATATCAGTCTGCGTTTGCAGATACTGTGTCATAAAACCACCATATGAAGCACCAATACAACCTATCTTCTTAGGATTGATAAATGAGTGTTCAGCTGTAAATTTCTTCACGCCCTCAATAATATCGTCTGCAACACCCTTACCAGCCGTATTTACGTGGCGAGCAGCAAATTCTTGACCAAAACCTGTAGCACCACTTGGATTTACCACATAAACAACATAACCCATAGAAGCATAAACATGTTGTGGATAGCGGCTTTCGAATGTACGACTTGTGGGACTACATCCTCCATAGTAGTCAACCACCATTGGATATTGCTTAGCTGGATTAAAATCAGCGGGTAAATAATAACGACCGTAAATTGTATCGCCTCTGCTATTTACAAAATTCCAACTCTTACACTCACCTAATGTAATGCCATTCAAAATATCTTTGCTCAAGTCTTCTATCAAGCTTGACTTATCATTCCCCAAATCCATAGTATAAATACGGTCTGAATTATGAGTACCCTGTCCACAATACACCATCATAGGCGCATTCTTTGCCAATGTGAAGCCTTTCACCAGTTCTTCAGGTACCCGCACCTGACTAATTTCCCACGAATTAGGCTCCATACGATACAAACTCACACTATCCTTGTTCTCAGCCATGAAATAGATTTTCTCATCAGCACTACTCCACTCCACATTTGTGACATTTGGATTAAAATTCTTTGTCAGAGGTTTAACCTCTTTATTTTTAATATCCATCACATACAGCTGATAGTCATACATACTGGGGATTTGATCTGGTTTCACATTCTTGCCCACACCGTTAAAAGATTCTGGTGTACCTTGGAATAGTACTTGCTTTGCGTCTGGCGAGAAAGAGCTACCTGACAAGAAGCCATCACCATCTACTAACTTCTCTGTTTCCAAAGTATTCACATTCATACAGTACACTGTTTGCAATGTCGTGGGGCGTTTTGTCAATCTTTCAGTACTAACACTAAATAAAATGCACTTACCATCCTGTGAAATATCGTTCAAGTACATGTTTCTATAGCCATATGTTAGTTGCTGTAGCACATGTCGTTTTAAATCATACTTTGCCAAGTAACTTCTATTGCGCCATCCTGGTTGTCTGTCATCTGGCACCAACACTTCATACACATCTTTTCGTTCTTTCGGCCCTTCCTGGCGCATCATATACAATAAGTAATCTTCTGTTGGAGCCATAACAGCACGCCCCTCTGGCAATTGATTAGCCAACACTGTTTCTGAACCGGTTTGCGGATCAACCGTTACTAATTCTCTTCCATGTTGACCACTTCTGAAATAATAGTACTTAACAGAGCGAGGCATCCATTGCCAATCCTCAGAGCCTTGAGCAACAATTCTTCCTGAAACAATCTCTGTGATTGTTGATATATAATTAGTTGTTCCTCCTGGTTTAGTATCTGTATAGTTTGTTATCAAATATTTTCCATCAGAAGAAACAGAAACTCCACTAAATCTTTTTCCATGCAGAATATCTGTTAGCAAAATATTTCTTCCATCCTTCTGATCTGTCAACTTCATGAAACCATTTTTAGAAGTTGCAACAATTACCTTCACCTTGCCAGCATCGTTTTTAGTTGTCAGCACCTTTATGACTATCTGGTGAGTACCTGGTTCAAAAACAATACTATCAGTTCCTGCCTTTAATCCATCCACAAAGAGTTGGTATTTTTTTAAACCTTCAACTGTAAGTTTTGCCTTGCCATAACGATTATTTTGAATAGTAAATCCCAACAAGTGTAACGCATGTTCTGCACTTGATTTAGGAAGTATTATACCATCATTCCCTTTAATGTCGGACTGTTCAGAATCAAACACGTCAGCAAGTGGCAAAGGTGTATCAATTATTGTTTCTGCCGAATATTTCTTAGCATTAACATCTGTTTCATCAATAAAAAAAGGTTTTTGCATGTCATAAGGACCTGCATACTTCAACGTATTTACCTTTATTTCTTCTGCTTGAACAAATAAAGCAAAAGCTGTCAACGCAAAAATAAAAAGAATCTTCTTCATCTTCATTTCAATTAATATTAATTACGGCAAAGGTAACAAAAAAAACACTATCTTTGCAACTAAAATTATAAATATGGTAGAAAACAAGATATCAAGTTTGCAAAATGCAAAAATAAAACAAGTAGTGGCACTTCAGCAGAAATCTGTTGAGCGCAGGAAACAAGACGTTTTTGTTGTAGAAGGAATTAGAGAATTACAACATTGCATAGATGCTGAATATCAAGTTAATACCATCTTTATCTGCCCAGACTTGACATCATACTCCATCCTTCCTCAAAAGCTTTCTGAAAGTATAACCATTTATGAAGTTTCGAAAGAAGTTTATGAAAAGATGGCATATAGGGGTGGTACGGAAGGGATCATGGCCATTGTTCAATCTCAACATCTTAAACTGAATGACCTTCAGTTGAAAAAAGATCCTTTACTAATCGTTTTGGAAAGCGTGGAAAAACCCGGCAATTTAGGGGCTATTTTGAGAAGCGCAGATGCAGCAGGAGCCGACGCTGTGATTGTTTGCGACCCACTGACCGATCTTTATAACCCTAATTTGATACGAAGTTCTATTGGTGCCATCTTCAGCGTACCATGTGTGACCTGTTCTTCTGAAGAATGTATTAGTTTCCTAAAATCGAAAGGAATAAAAATCCTTACAGCACAGCTACAAGACTCCAAACTTTATTATGCAACCGACATGAGTTGTGGGACGGCTATTGTCATGGGCACTGAATCGACAGGCCTTACTGATGTCTGGCGCCAAGCTGCCGATGCCCACATCCGCATACCTATGCTGGGTGAACTTGATTCCCTCAATGTTAGTGTTAGTGCCGCTATTCTGCTATATGAAGCAGTGAGACAAAGGTTAACACGAACTTAATTCCCTTCGCGTTTAAGCAGCTTTTTTCGTCATGAAGACAAGTAGTATTGTAGTATACTAAAAATATCTTACTTTTGCACCCCAGAAATGACAACGCAGAAAGACTCTAAAGATGATTTGTTATTGCTCATCCGTCAGGGTAAGCCAATGACTAAGGCACAACAGCTACGACTGGTGCTGCAACTTTCCACACCAGCAATCTTGGCTCAGCTTACAACAACTATGATGCAGTATATTGATGCTTCTATGGTAGGCAGTCAAGGAGCCAACGCATCAGCTTCAATAGGTCTTATAGAAACTACTACTTGGATGATGGGTAGTATATGTTCTTGTGCTGCAGCTGGTTTCTACGTACAAGTAGCCCACCTTTTAGGAGCTAATGATGATAAAGAAGCACGTTCTGTTGTACGACAAGCTTTGTGTGCGGTCTTGAGCTTTGGCTTAATCATGGGATTAATAGGATTTATCATCAGCCCTTGGTTACCTACGTGGTTAGGTGGCAACGATGATATTAATGCAACCGCTTCAGCCTATTTCGCTATCTTTTCTTTGGGTATTCCCATTTTTCAAACCAGTATGTTGGGATCAGGCATGCTTAGAAGCAGTGGTAACATGATAATACCGAGTATCATGAGCGTAGTAATGATGACATTGGATGTTATCTTTAACTTCTTCCTAATATTTCCCTCACGTACTGTTGAATTCTTAGGCATATCATTGTATATCCCTGGAGCCGGATTATCCGTAGTTGGAGCTGCAATAGGTACAGTAAGTGCTGAATTAGTAACAGCCTGTTTGTTGATGTATTTCCTTTGTTTCCGTTCAAAAGATCTGAAACTAACTATTGACAAAGGTAGTTTCAAGCCCAAATGGAATTACATAAGAAAAGCCTTACGCATTGGTGGGCCTATGGGTATACAACAGATTATCATGTCGAGCGCCTATATTGCCACCACCATCATTGTTGCGCCACTTGGCACTTTTGCTATTGCTGCCCATTCATTCGGAATTGTGATTGAGAGTCTGTGCTATATGCCCGGATATGGTATAGCTGATGCTGCAACGACTTTAGTTGGACAAAGTTGGGGGGCTGGAAGAAAAGATCTTACTCGTAAATTTGCCTATATGTCGGTAGCATTAGGCATGGGTGTAATGGCTGTAATGGGTGTTGTGATGTATGTTGGTGCGCCTTTGTTCTTAAGCATTATGACCCCTGTTGAAGAAGTGCGAGAACTAGGTGTGATGGCATTGCGTATTGAAGCTTTTGCAGAACCTATGTTTGCTGCTGCAATAGTTTGCTATGGCGTATTTGTAGGAGCCTCCGACACACTTATACCAAGTGGCATGAATTTGGTAAGTATGTGGGCTGTACGCATCCCAATCTCTGCTATTCTCGCCATTTCATTAGGATTAAATGGGGTGTGGATTGCTATGTGCATTGAACTCTGTTTCAGAGGAGCAATTTTCCTTTGCAGATTGAGATGGGGTAATTGGATGAAAACGATAAAAGCATAATAAGAAAATTAAAATAAGGTTAGATATGAAAGAAATAAAAAACAAAGTTTTTGGAGGAGAACGTCCTTTATTTGAAACGCACGATACGATTCTCGACCATGTGAAAATCACTTTTGGAGAGTCTGGAGTTAAAGAATGTAGCAATATTGTTTGCAAAAACTGCTATTTTGAGGGCAAATATCCTTTATGGCACGTGAAAGGTTCTGAAATCACTAATTGTTACTTTGCTCCTGGCTCACGTTCTGCTATCTGGTATTCTGATGATATGGAAATGACAGATTGTGTGATTAACGGACCAAAATTCTTCCGAGAAATGAAGAACTTGAAGCTCACTAATGTCACTATCAATGATGCAGATGAAACTTTTTGGGGTATAGACGGACTCGTACTTAACAATGTTACCCTGCACGAAGGCACTTATCCATTTATGCATTGTAACAACATAATGGTAAACGGACTTGACAGCGATAGCAAATATGTGTTCCAATATTGCAAGAACATCGAAGTGCACAATGCACACATTGTAACAAAAGATTCTTTTTGGGAAGTAGAAAATGTAACTATATATGACTCATACTTGGATGGAGAGTACTTAGGTTGGCATTCTAAAAACCTTAGATTGGTAAATTGCCATATCGTTGGCGAACAGCCTTTATGTTATGCACAAGACTTGGTACTTGAAAATTGCACATTTGATGCAGAGTGTGATCGTGCTTTCGAATATTCTACAGTACAGGCAGATATAAAAGGATTTATTAAAAGTGTCAAGAATCCTACAAGTGGCAAGATTGTAGCCGACAGCTACGGTGAAATTATTATAGATAAAAACATAAAAGCTCCGGCAGATTGTCAGATTTTAACAAGAGGATAAGCATTGGCTATTTGCTCTTTATTATTTACTAAAATCCAACAGTTAGAAAAAAATAATGAAATACAATTTCGACAAAATAGTAGAACGCCGAGGCACCAACTGCTACAAATGGGACGATACAGCAGAAGGCGTAATTCCTATGTGGATAGCCGACATGGATTTCCAAACGGCTCCATTTATAATTGAAGCCTTGCATAACCGAGTAGAACATGGAATATTCGGCTATACTAAAGTGCCCGACAGCTATTTCGAAGCAGTTGTAAACTGGTTTAAAAACCGTCACGGCTGGAAAAATCTACAAAAAGAATGGATACTTTATACATCGGGTGTTGTTCCTGCTCTTTCAGCAGTCATAAAAGCCTTTACACAGCCCGGCGATCATGTAATTGTCCAAACGCCAGTCTATAACTGTTTTTTTTCTTCCATCCGCAATAATGGTTGTGAAGTAGTGGAAAACAAGCTTATCTATGAGCATCAGAGCTACAGAATGGACTTTGTTGAATTAGAACGTTTAGCTGCTGACCCTAAGTCGAAATTATTACTGCTTTGTAATCCTCACAACCCAGCAGGCAGAGTGTGGACAAAAGATGAGCTATTAAAGTTGGGAGAAATTTGCATGCGTCACCATGTGTTGGTTGTGAGTGATGAAATTCATTGCGAGTTTGTATTTCCTGATCATCAATACATTCCTTTTGCTTCTATCAATGAAGAACTACAAAAGCACTCCATCACTTGCAATGCCCCCTCAAAAGCTTTTAACACCGCAGGATTGCAAATTGCAAATATTATCAGTGACAACCCTGATTATCGTCAAAGAATTGATCGGGCCATCAATATAAATGAAGTGTGCGATGTTAATCCGTTTGGTGTGATAGCCCTACAAGCTGCTTATACAAGTGAAGGAGAAGAATGGTTAGAACAACTTAATAAATATCTGTATAGTAATTATAATTATCTAAAGTATTACTTTACTAAAGAAATCCCACAATTTCCTATCACTAAACTCGAGGGGACCTATTTGGCATGGATAGATTGCTCTGCTGCGAAATGTAATTCCAAACAGATTACTGATTATCTTACAAATCAATTTCAAGTGCAAGTAAACGAAGGACATATGTATGGTGACGACCGTTTCATTCGCATCAATCTGGCTTGCCCACGTGAAATTCTTGAAGCAGGTTTAAAGCGCATTGTAAAAGGCTTACAACAATTGTGTTAACAATTATCTTTTTATTGTATTGAAGACGGGATTATACCATCCCGTCTTTTTTTTTGTATTTTTTTGTGTAGTTTTAAACAACAATTCTTACCTTTGTTCAATAAATGTATATTAAAATATTTAAGTAAAGCGATGAAAGAATTCTTTAAGTATGTTTTGGCCACTGTTATAGGCATCATAGTAGCCGGTTTAATCATTATATTCTTAGGCGTGCTTACTATCTTCGGTATCGCCTCTTCGTCAGACACAGATGTTACAATTAAAAATAATTCTGTTTTAAAACTCGAGCTTAACGGTCTTGTTAACGAACGTGGGACTGAAAATTCTCCATTCGATTTTCTAAACCAATTTAACCCTATGGGTAGTGAAACATCATTAGGTCTCGACAATATCCTATCAGCTATAAAGAAAGCTAAGGAAAATGAAGATATTAAAGGCATTTATTTGTTAGCAGGTAGTTTGGAAGCTCAACCAGCCAGCATAGAAGCTATTCGCAATGCATTGGTTGATTTTAAGGAATCGGGTAAGTTCATCATTGCATATGCCGATAATTACGAACAATTACCTTATTATCTTGCGAGTACCGCTGACAAGGTGCTTATTAATCCCAAAGGGTCACTGGATTGGCACGGATTAGCAGGGATGAACATCTTCTACAAAGATTTGATGGACAAACTTGGCATAGAGATGCAAATCTTCAAGGTAGGAACTTTTAAAAGTGCTGTTGAACCATATATGCTCACAGAAATGAGCGATGCAAATCGAGAACAAGTAGCTGCATACATTGGCTCTATTTGGCAGAAATTCTCGTCAGAAGTAGCTGTTTCACGTAATCTTAGCGAAGATTCCCTTAATAAGGTTGCCGAAGAAGGTGCTATGTTCAAAACAGGAAAAGAATTGATAGCAGCTGGTCTGGTTGATACATTAATCTACCAGAATGATGTGCGTTCCTACCTAAATCGTTATATGGGTTTGGAAGAAGACAATAAGATTAATGCATATACTATTTCCGACATGAAGGGTGTAAAACGCAACACACCTAAAGATAAGAGTGGCAATATTGTAGCCGTATATTATGCAGTAGGCGGCATAGATGATACGAGTTCTTTATTAACTGGTACGGAAGATGGCATCAACTCAAAGGAGGTCATTAAAGACTTACGTAAACTCAAGGATGACGATGATGTAAAGGCTGTAGTATTACGTGTGAACTCCCCTGGTGGCAGCGCTTATGGTTCTGAACAAATATGGTATGCTATTAGTCAACTTAAGGAGAAAAAACCTGTGATTGTATCTATGGGTGACTATGCAGCTTCCGGTGGCTACTACATCAGTTGCAACGCCGACACTATTGTGGCTGAGCCTACTACCCTTACTGGTTCTATCGGAATATTTGGCATGATGCCTAACATGCAGCAGATTACAAAAAAAATAGGTCTGAATATAGATGTGGAGAAAACCAATACATTGGCCGATATGGGTAACATGTATCGCCCAATGACTGAAACTGAAAAAGCACTGATGCAAAAAATGGTAGAGCAAGGTTATGACTTGTTTACCACTCGTTGTGCCGAAGGAAGAGGCATGACTCAGGCTGAAATTGATGCCATTGGACAGGGGCGTGTGTGGACAGGTTCAATGGCACTCGAGCGTGGTTTGGTTGACGTATTGGGCGGTTTAGATGTGGCTATTGACATTGCTATAAAGAAAGCAGGTATTGAATCGTGTACAATTATAAACTATCCAGCTCAAGAAGATGGTTTATTCAGCATGTTTGAGTCTGTTATGAATGATAATAGCATCAAGCAGCGTATCCTTAAGGGGGATGCTGCCAAGATTTTCAACGATGTTTATAGCATTAGTCAGCTTGAAAAGCAAGACCATTTACAAGCTCGTATGCCTTACAACATCATTATTCGATAAGTATTGGTAACTCACAATCACATAGGAATTTTTCGAAGCTTGGTCCCAGCATCATTAATTTATGATGGAGTGACCAGGTTTCGAAATTTGTTGTATAACAAGCAATGGTTAACTACTAAAAGTTATCCATTACCTGTAATATGTATAGGCAACTTGGCTATAGGTGGCACAGGGAAAACGCCACATACTGAATACTTGATACAGCTATTACAGTCTAAGGGATTACAAGTGGCTACCCTTAGTAGGGGTTACAAACGTAAGACCAAAGGGTTTCTTAAAGCTAACATGCAAAGTTCTGTATCCGACATTGGTGACGAACCTTGGCAACTCTTACACAATCATCCGGATATTACTGTGGCTGTTGATGAAGATCGTTGTCATGGCATTGAGCAACTTTTACAAGAACAACCCTCCATAGATGTTATTCTTCTTGATGACGCCTTCCAGCACCGAGCTGTTAAAGCTGGGCTCAATATACTGCTTACTGACTATCATCGATTATATTCAAAAGATATGGTGCTGCCAGCAGGACAATTACGTGAGAGTAAAAAAGGAGCTAAGAGAGCTGACTTAGTAGTTGTTACAAAGTGTCCAGCCGATTTGTCAGAGCTGGAAGCTAACGACATCAAAGCAGGACTTCATCTCTTACCCCACCAACAACTTTTTTTTACCTCCATCACCTATAAAGAGCCAGAACCTGTATTTGAAAAGGCTTGCACTTGGCCCCCAAAAATAGACGAGACTTACACCATATTGGCCATTACAGGTATTGCCAATCCCAATCCAATGCTTGCATATTTGCGTACCTTTACTCCAAAAATAGACCACATTGCCTATCCAGACCATCACGATTTCACTGATAGTGATCTGCTACATCTGCAACAAATATTTGATAAATTACCAACTAAAAGAATCATTATCACTACGCAAAAAGATGCTGCTCGCTTACAGGCCCTATCTTTACAACTAAATCCTACTTTTAAACAGCACCTTTTTGCTTTGCACATCACAATCAATATCATGTTTAACCAGCAGTCTCTTTTCAATAAAAGCATCTTAGCAACGATAAACAACATTTTAAAAGCCACAAAGAATTGATTACTACATTAAGGAAAAATAAATTCTTTTTGTATTACAAAAACTTAAAAAAACTTAGGCACGCTCGGAAATAAAAAAGGATAAATTCTTTTTGTATTTCTCTCAACAGAGGATAATACTTTAAAGAACTTAGGCTACGTTCGGAAATAAAAAAGAATAAATTCTTTTTGTATTTCTCTCAACTTGCACTAACTTTGCCAATATAACTTAAAAAATAGATGACATGCTAAGCAAGATTCAAGAAACGGCTGCATTCCTAAAGAAAAAAATGACAACACAGCCAGAAACCGCCATTATTCTAGGCACAGGCCTGGGAGGTTTATCAAACGAGATTACTGACAAATTGGAAATTCCTTATGCCAATATACCCAACTTCCCTATATCTACAGTTGAAGGCCATAGTGGCCAACTAATTTTTGGCAAATTGGGCAAGAAAGACATCATTGCAATGCAGGGACGTTTTCATTTCTATGAAGGTTACACACTTCAGGAAGTAACTTTCCCTATCAGAATTTTTCGCGAGTTGGGAATTAAAACTTTATTTGTTTCAAATGCAAGCGGAGGGTGCAATCCTGCATTCAAAGTTGGAGATTTAATGGTACTTACAGACCATATTAACTATATCCTTGATAACCCTCTTTGTGGGCCAAACATTCCATACGGGCCTCGTTTCCCTGGCATGAAAGAAGTATATGACAAAGAACTGATCAAGAAGGCTGATGCCATTGCAAAGGAACTGAATATCGAACTTCAGCATGGCGTGTATTTAGCTACCAAAGGCCCTACTTTCGAAACTCCTTCAGAATACAATATGTTCCGCCTTTGGGGGGCTGACGCCGTAGGCATGTCAACAGTACCAGAGGTGATTGTAGGTGTACATTGCGGTATGAGGATATTTGGCATATCAGTAATTACTGATATGGGAGTGGGTGAAGATGCTGTAGAGGCAAGTCACGAGGAAGTACAAAAAGCTGCAGCTCTTGTGGAACCAAAGATGATGACTTTGATGCGAGAAATGATTAACCGCTCTTAACTATATAACTATGAGAACTGAAATTTCAACATTAGGAGAGTTTGGGCTGATAAATTACCTTACTAAAGACATTCAATTAAAGCATAGATCTACCTTGAAAGGTGTGGGTGATGATGCAGCAGTACTCTCCTATCCTTCCGATAAACAAGTTCTGGTAACAACTGATCTGTTGTTGGAGGGTGTGCACTTCGATTTGGTATATACTCCTTTAAAGCATCTGGGCTATAAAGCAGCTGTTGTAAATTTTAGCGATATTTATGCTATGAATGGCACACCCAGACAGATTACTGTGTCATTAGGCATTTCAAAGCGTTTTTCTGTAGAAGATATAGAGCAGTTGTATGTTGGTATACGTTTGGCCTGTGAGGATTACAATGTGGATATTGTCGGTGGTGACACTACTTCTTCATTAACGGGCCTAACTATCAGCATTACGTGTATAGGAGATGCAGATAAAGAAAAAGTGGTATATCGTAATGGTGCCCAGGAAACCGACTTGATATGTGTTAGTGGCAACTTAGGAGCTGCTTATATGGGCTTACAGTTGCTGGAACGCGAGAAGGCGGTTCTTAAAGGTAACAAGGATGTACAACCAGACTTCGCTGGTAAGGAATACATTTTGGAACGACAACTAAAACCCGAAGCTCGTAGAGATATTATTGAAAAATTAGCAAAGGCTGACATCGTGCCCACATCTATGATGGATATCTCCGATGGATTATCGTCAGAGTTAATGCATATTTGCAAACAAAGCAACAAAGGATGTAGAATTTATGAGGAACATCTACCCATTGACTATCAAACGGCTTCAATGGCAGAGGAATTTAATATGAATCTTACAACTTGTGCCTTGAATGGTGGTGAAGATTATGAATTACTGTTTACAGTGCCACTTTCATACCATGATAAAATTCAAGATATCAACGATATACGTATGATTGGTCACATTACCAAACCTGAATTGGGGTGTGCCTTAATAACCCGTGATGGTCAAGAATTTGAGCTAAAGGCACAGGGATGGAATCCACTTAAATAGTATTTTTATTTTTTTTTCGATGATTATTTGGAGGATTAAAAAAAAAGTCATACCTTTGCACCCGTTATCAGAAATGGTAACAAAAAAATGATGGTGTCATAGCTCAGTTGGTAGAGCAAAGGACTGAAAATCCTTGTGTCCCCGGTTCGATTCCTGGTGACACCACAATCAAAAAAAAGTATTTGTTTGCTAATAAATCCCTGAATTACGATATACGTATTCAGGGTTTTATTTATTTAAGGCGCAAATTATAGAGTGAAGTTTCCTCCCATAAGAAAAATGCTCAATAAATAATTATCGGTTAATATGAAAGCTGCGAATATTCGCAGCTTTCATATTATTTCTCATAAAACTCAATTGGCAAGCCATCAGGATCTGCAAAAAACACAAAGCGCTTACCAGTAAATGGATCTACACGAGATTGTTCATGTGGTACGCCTAAGCTATCTAACACAGCCAGGTTGTCTTCAATACTATCTACTTCAAAGGCTAAATGGCGTAAGCCTGCTGCTTCAGGATTTGTAACTCTCTTAGGAGGATTTGGAAAAGAGAATAATTCAATAATGAATTGTCCATCAAGAGCAAGGTCAGTCTTATAAGAATCACGTTCAGCTCTATAATGCTCCCCCAAAACTTCTAAGCCCAATACTTGCGTGTAAAATTGCAAGCTGCGTTGGTAGTCAGAGCATAATACTGCCACATGGTGCACTTTGTTGATTTTCATAATTGTATTTTTCTTAAATTACCTAGCAAGTCTTAATACTTCAGCCTTTACAATTGGTTCAATAACAGCGTATCCTTCCAAGTTAGGATGCACACCATCAGAAGAGTACTTTTTAGGTAAGCCTTGCTGATCGTCTTTCATCAAATTGAAAAGGTCAATATAACACAAGCCGTTTAATTTTGCATAACTCTCCAGCATCGCATTAATTTGCAAAATCTGTTGAGTTGAATCGATAATTTGAGGTCTCCAAGGATATTTATTAGCAGGTAAGATGCTCAATATTATAGGTTTAATACCATGAGCAATAGCCAACTCAACCATTGAAATAATATTACCTGCGATATGTTCAACGGGCACATATTTGTCGTTTCGAGCCACATCATTGGTACCTGCCATAATTACTACCACTTTCGGATGTAAGTTCAATACATCGGCACGAAAACGAGCCAGCATTTGGGCAGTTACCTGACCACTAATGCCACGGCCCACGAAATTATTCTCAGTAAAGAAGGTCTCATGCATGCGCGCCCAATTGTCGGTGATTGAGTTACCCATAAACACAGCTACTGGATTACTAACAGACTTATTGGCTTCGGCATAACGTTCATAATTAGCCCAAGTTTTCAGATCGTTAATATCAAAATTTTGTGCAGAAACATTAGGCAGATAAACTACCGTCATCATAATGCCAAGCAAGGCACACGATACTACTGAATAAAAACTATTTTTCATAAGTCTATTTTTTAAAATTTTAATTGGTGTAAAGATAAGCATTATTTCTTTACGATAGATAGTAAGTGAAAAAAACTTGTTGTAAAGTTTGCAGTTAGGATAAAAAATATTACCTTTGCAGCCGAATTTGATAATTACAATTTATAACATGTAAGGGTTCCGTAGCTCAGCTGGATAGAGCAACAGCCTTCTAAGCTGTGGGTCCCGCGTTCGAATCGCGGCGGAATCACAAATTCAGAAAGAGGGAAACATAAAGGACAAGTTTATGTTTCCCTCTTTTTTATACATAGCCTTGAATAAAAAAAACTATCACCTAAGACTAATCATTATGCTACGAAATGTCAGTTATCTGTCCACATGACACATATCGTGTAAAATATAAGAAAATCAAAAATATACATCAATAATAAGCAGATGGACTTGCTTAATCGTTACTACACCATCAAAAACGTCCCTGATATGTACAAACATTATGATTAGCAAGTATTCCTCCTCGGTGTGATAAAAAGTGGCTTGTGTTTCTCGACAAAGCTGCTCGCGCGCGTGTGGCATCACCCCTGTCACGTAACCCCCTTCTTACTATAGCCCATCCCCTCTCTTTAGAGAGAGAGGGGGATGGCTATATAAGGAAGGGGTGGAGTGATGCTACAGGGTGCGCGCGTAAGCCACTGCTGAATGAGTTTAACTATGAATGTCCATGGAAAACCATGGAAAACACTGAATGTCTATGGATGTCCATGGAAAACCACAGTAAGGTTATTCCGTTGTTGTAGCTTTGCATCGTCAATCCGAGTAACACGGTCTGCCAAGGTCAACGGGAGACGTCCCTATGACCTGTCGCAGTAGCTGGCACGACTGACGGGAGGCATTCCCATAGGGGGATGGGAAGCATTCCGGCAACCTGTAGCAGATACCGCGGCTACCCATGGCAAAGCCTCCTTCACCCCGAGGAAGATTTGGCAGCGGCAGAAGGCAGACGGTGTAAAGGATTTATTTCTTGGCTGCAAAGCCAAGAGCAGTAAAAACAATTAAAAACAACTAAAAACCAACAACGTTATGTTACAAAAGTTCATTAAAACACCATCTGCCAAAGTATTAAAATTTATAATATAAACTCAAAAGTACATTACGTGGACGTATTTGATAAGATGAGAAAGACTTTGAGAAAAGGTCGGTGTCTTCAATAGTAAGATCATAATTCTTTTTGTTCAGAATGTTTTTGACAGACAGGATGAGTTGAAGATTGTTAGTAAAATTATATTCTACCATGCAATCGAACAGAAAAAGATCTTTTGAAATATCGCCCTTATACTCTGTATGGTAGTGCTCTCCTAATATGCTAAAATCAAGATTGCGCCATGGAGAGAAAATCATTTCGAGCGAATGGTTATAATTATGAAAATTATAGGAAAAAGAATCATTATCCATCTTTGTTCTATGTGCTACATACTGCAGCTTATAAACAATATTCCACCATGAGTTAAGACGGCCATTTACATAGGGAGAAATAGAAATCACACGATTCTTAAAAGGTAAATCATGTTCATTGCGCTCAATATCAGTTTTTAAAAACAAAGCCTTCATTTTTACTCCTACTGAGCCCTTAAATGATTCAATACCCTTGCTCACATCAATGCCGATATCATAAACGAAATCTTGACCAGTGTCTGAAGTATATCTATGTATCAAATACTGATTGTCAAGTTGCATTTTTGTATCATAATATGTGGTAGCATCTTCATATCCCAAAATAGCATTCACAAAAAAGGAACTATTCGGCCAACTGAAGCTCGCTGTAAGTTTACCAGCAATGGTTTTACTACCATTGAAACCATCATAGCCTTCATGACATACGCGAAAATCACTTAAAACCAGCCCCTTGTAAATATTCATACGAGGATGTTCTGCGCAATTTATAGAACCTTCAAAATTTAGAGTAAGAAAATCGAAGGGAATATAAGTGAGTGTAAGTTTAGGCGAAAGAAAGTACTTTGATTTTTGTTTTTGCAAATTCTCGATTCTATCTTTTAAAGTATAATTAACCAAGTTGATGGGAAGTTGGAAAGCTCCCTCAAAAAGGTCGGAAACATAAGTAATCGATGCCCCTCCATAAACATTGAAAGCATTAAGATCCGACTTAACATCATGAAGTTCAAAAGCGGCAAAATCCTGCATATCCGTTTTCAATTGACGAATATTGCCTGAAAGGCCGGCATTGAAAGAAAGAGTGAAACGATCATTTATACGTCTATCCAACATAGAAACAGCCTCTGCATAAGCTGAATAAGCAGTAATATCTTGCGTATAAACGCCCTCCTTTTCTTTAGTAACAGTCAGATATTGCGGACGGGAATAAAAGCCTGCATTGGCACTAAAAGTCAGTACATTTTTACCCAATGGAAACTTATATATAAAATCATTCTTTATCAGCAATGGGTTGTTGTTGGCTTGCATCGAACCGAATGTGTATCCTGTAATTTTAGTATGTGTATCGTACCATTGCGTGGAAAAACTAAAATTGTTGCGTAAAAAACGTTCCTCAGTATTCGAGAGAAGGGTGACATTAGCTTGAATATCATTCTGATGATTTGTGGCTCGCTCTGCATAATCATAATCTATAGTTTTGCCACCTTCCATATAGTAGTTTGTATAATTAGCATTTGAAGCAGTAAGACGGTCTGTGTGATATAATAATTGGAAATTAAGCTGATAGTCGTTTTTGAGTTGTACTGTTGTGCCTAGATTAATGAGACCACTACGGTTGTTGCGAACTCTATCAGGCAACAACGGAGCTAATGAAGGTTCGATATCAAGAAAATTCTTAACGCTATAATTAATGCCACTCAATGAATAAGGGTCAAGATTCAATGGTTCGTCAGCATCATCCCCACCAAAACCTTTTAACGTATTGTTCAAAATAAGACCCGTATTGTCAGCTTTAAACATCAAGGTGGTTTGCCACTTGTTGCCCATTCTAATAGCTGTTAAGTCAGTATTAAGCAAAAATGGTTGAATGCCCAATCCGCCCTTGAAAGCTCCAAACCACAGAGAATCATCTTTCTTCGTAATGACATTTATGGATGCTGAATTACTAAATTGCTTGCCACGCATCACCTTCATATACACCTGATTCTCGGTAATCTCCAAACGATCCACATCTTCAGGTTTCATATTATAGATGGCAGAATAGTTACCTTCAAGTATATCTTTGCCATCAATATATATTTTATCAACAACCAGGCCATTATATGTATAAGATCCATCGTCATCTTCACTTGGAGAGATACCAGGCATTTTGCTCAATACATCTTCTAACTTTTTGTCTCGTATGTCAGTAAAATTCGCTACGTTGAAGCTGACTGTTCTTTCCAATCCATCACTACCAACGCTGGTGACCATATTCTGGGCTTGCAGTATCACAGGGAATAGCAACCCAATAATATTTATCCAAAGTGCTCTTTTATTATACCGCATTCTAAAGAAACCTTTGCCGAATATATTTAGGAAGAAACACGTTACTACATCTTAATTTTCAAAAGTTTGGCACTATAAGCAGGAATAAGCAAATCTGTAGCATGCCGAGGTGAAAAATTAATTACCTCATATTTGTTGGTAAGTAACTCATGCGCCTTGATAGCATCCATTTCAGGCAATTGGAAATACTCAAAAAGATGGATGGGCAAATTCACTGCAATATCTACAGGCTTATCATCGAAATTAACGACAATAAAGATCAAATCTTTATTATCTTTTCGTACGAAAGAATACTGGCGTCGAGCATCGTAACGCCATCCATCAACATTAGCGTAAGTTAAATCAAAAAACTTTCCATCACGAAGAGCAGCTTCACTATTACAAAGGTTTAAGATGCGAGCATATAACTTTTGCAACTGTTTCTCTTCTTTAGTAAGTTTCTTGCCATCAATGGTTCCGCCGTTATACCAGCGTCGAAGCGTACCTGGGCTCCAATAGTCGAAGATAGTAGTACGTCCATCTAGGCCACTGAAACCCTCCTCGTCCATACCTGATTCTCCTAATTCTTGACCTGCATAAATCATCATAGGATTAGTATTCAGGCAAGCCGAAACTACCAATGCAGGGATAGCTTTCTGTGGATTGTCGGCAAAGAAACGAGAGGCTATACGCAACTCATCGTGATTTTCAAGGAAATTGAGCATGTGGTCTTGAAT
This sequence comes from Bacteroidaceae bacterium, assembly GCA_024682035.1. Taxonomy (GTDB): domain Bacteria; phylum Bacteroidota; class Bacteroidia; order Bacteroidales; family Bacteroidaceae; genus Bacteroides. The sequence continues at coordinate 11,502 of JAIKZS010000103.1, read as the reverse complement.
ATCCCCCACTTGTTGCCAACAACGACTAATGTCTGCGGCAGATTGCGTGCCACGAATCACTCCAAACAATGTATCATACAATCCTACCTTATCATATAAATAATCAAAATGTCCACGATAAATATAGTCACGATACTGAGCAGGATTATACACCTCAGCAATGAACTCAATACCGGGATGTTGAGTCTTCACTTGAGGAACGGCCCACTCCCAAAACTCTACTGGCACCATTTCAGCCATATCACAACGGAAGCCATCAATTTTCTTATTGGCCCAGAATAGCAAGATATGTAGCATTTTATGCCAAGTATCAGGTACTGGATTAAAATAGCGTTGCCACCCATTGACATAGTCAATACCATAATTCAGTTTCACCGTCTCATACCAATCGTTTTTACCAGGATAAGCATCAAACTTGTCATTACCTGTAGCTTTGGCAGGATATTCATGATAAGGCAATGTAGCCTCACCTTGCATATCAAACTGTCCTTGCAATTCAGTGCAAGGGATATAATAAAAATTATTTGTAGGATTGAAGGCAAAATCAGTATTATCAGTTTCGCCTAATTGTTTCTCACCTAATGGCAAGTGATCACTATGGTACTGGCGAGCCACATGATTGGGCACAAAATCAATAATCATTTTCAGTCCCGCTTGATGAGTGCGATCCACCAATGATTCAAACTCGAGTATGCGTTCAGGAACATCCATCGCCAAATCAGGATCTACATCATAATAGTCCTTGATGGCATAAGGTGAACCTGCCTTGCCTTTCACTACCGCAGGATGATCACTTTGGATGCCATAACGCGAATAATCGGTTTGTGTGGCATGCTCTATGATACCAGTATACCAAATATAATTAGCTCCTAACTCTTTGATTTTCTTCAAAGCTAATGGTGTAAAGTTTGCCAGTTTTCCACATCCATTCTGACGAATGCTGCCATTCTTCACACATTTTTCATTTCCATTGCCAAACAAGCGGGGCAACACCTGATAAATTATTTTCTTCATAAACTACTTATTTCTTAATTTGACGGAGACAATAAAGGAGTTTGGCTCAATATTTCATTCGCCGTATTGTATCCTGCCATAAAAATTTCCCTAGATCTATCGAGATCTAAGTTACTATAACCCGATAAGTTAACTGGCTCAATCAGTACATCTGCCATTTCTCTTTCGGGGAAGGTATTGGAACGAAAGATAAACTGATAACTTCGTTCAGCTATGCTAATGATATTCTTTTTATAATCTGGCGTAAGTAAAGGACTAACATTAATAGCATAAATACACTCGCACTCTTCGCGAATGGGTGATACAGGTAAGTTCATCAGCACTCCCCCATCTACGAAATGAGTATTATCGATAACAACAGGGGAAAAGAGTACAGGCATGCAGCAAGAAGCTGCCACACATTGTGCTATGTCACCTCTTCGGAAATAGACCAATCTTCCATTATCAAGATCTGTAGCAGTTATTACCATAGGCACCGGCAGTAATTCAATACGTTTGCGCTTCAGATGCACTTGCAAAAACTCTTGCAACTCTGCCAATTCAAAAAAGCCAGTAGTAGGCAAAACAGGCTTTGTAAGATCAGTAAACGTTAAACCATCAAAGAATTCAAGCACTTGATAAGGTTCATTACCATCAGCATAAAGTGCGCCTACTAATGAACCAGCACTGGTACTACTGATAATCTGTGGGCGAATGTCACGCTCAATAAGAGCCTGAATAGCTCCCAAATGAGCGAAACCTTTGATGAAGCCACCACTCAACACAAAACCAGTTTGATATTTCTTGCTTTTTGCCATTTTGCGAACAGTAATAATATGTTTTGCTCCGCTAAAGTAATCAATTTATTGCGATTTATGTGTTTCTTTCAGAAAAAATATGCTAACTTTGCATGATTATATGAGGAAACTATAAATAAAAACGATATGAACATTTCTTATAATTGGCTAAAAGAGTTTGTGGATTTTGATTTAAGCCCGCTGGAACTGGCTGAAGCACTGACTTCTATAGGACTAGAAGTGGGTGGTGTTGAAGAGATTCAATCAATTAAAGGTGGACTTGAGGGACTTGTTATCGGAGAAGTACTGACATGTGAGCCCCACCCTAACTCAGACCATATGCACGTTACTAACGTGAACATAGGGAGTGGCGAACCAGTACAGATTGTTTGTGGCGCGCCAAATGTGGCAGCTGGACAAAAAGTAGTGGTAGCAACCATCGGAACAAAACTGTACGATGGCGACGACTGCTTTACTATCAAAAAATCTAAACTTAGGGGCATTGATTCTTGTGGTATGATCTGTGCAGAGGACGAGATTGGTATTGGTACAGATCACTCGGGTATAATTATTCTGCCAGAAGATGCAACAGTAGGCACTCCTGCCAAAGATTATTACAACATTAAAAGCGATTTTGTGCTGGAGGTTGATATTACTCCTAACCGTGCCGATGCATGCTCACATTACGGTGTAGCACGTGACCTCTACGCATATTTGGTACAGCGTGGCATAGCTACCCAATTGCACAAACCCACTGTTGATGATTTTCAAGTAGATAATAACGATCTGGACATTGATGTAACTATTGAAAATGGAGAAGCTTGCCCACGTTATGCCGGCATTACCGTAAAAGGTGTTACGGTAAAAGAAAGTCCGGAGTGGTTGCAAAACCATCTGCGCATGATTGGTTTGCGCCCAATCAACAATATTGTAGATATTACTAACTATATCCTATTTGCATTCGGTCACCCAATGCATTGCTTTGATGCTGATAAGATTAAAGGCAATCAGGTAATTGTAAAGTGCATGCCACAAGGCACACCGTTTGTAACCTTAGATGGTGTTGAACGTAAACTGAATGAACGCGACCTGATGATTTGCAACTCAGAAGAGCCAATGTGTATTGGTGGCGTTTTTGGCGGTTTAGAATCGGGTACAACCGAGGAGACCAAAAATGTTTTCTTAGAGAGTGCTTATTTCCATCCTACATGGATTAGAAAAACAGCTCGCCGCCACGGACTAAATACTGATGCTTCTTTCCGTTATGAACGTGGCATTGACCCAAACAATACCATTTATATACTGAAGTTAGCAGCTATGATGGTGAAAGAGTTAGCTGGTGGTACCATTTCTTCAGAAATAAAGAATGTTTCTTGCAAGGAGTTCCCTCCATTCCGTGTAGAGCTAAGCTATCAACATGTAAATGAATTGATTGGTAAGAATATTCCTACTGAGACGGTGAAGAGCATTGTGAAGAGCTTGGAAATGGAAGTGGTGAATGAAACAAGCGAAGGACTTGTACTTGATGTGCCTCAGTACCGTGTTGATGTACAGCGTGATTGTGATGTGATTGAAGACATCCTACGTATATATGGATATAACAATGTAGAAATTCCAACTACATTGAAATCGAGTCTGGTAGAAGAAACAGAGACAGATAAGTCAAATAAGCTCCAAAACTTAATAGCAGAGCAATTAGTAGGTGCTGGTTTCCATGAAATCATGAACAACTCACTTACAAAAGCTGCTTACTACGAAGACTTGGCTTCTTATCCTGCCGAAAACTTAGTGAGATTGATGAATCCACTTAGTAGCGACTTGAATGTAATGAGAGAAACATTGTTGTTTGGTGGCTTGGAAACTATTGCCCGCAATGCTAACCATAAGAACCCAGACTTGAAATTGTTTGAATATGGCAATTGTTACTACTATCGCGCGGAGAAACGCAATGAAGAAAAGGCTTTAGCCCCCTACTCTGAAAGTTATCACTTGGGCTTGTGGCTAACAGGTAAAGACAAACAAGGATCTTGGATTCATGCTGATGAAGAAAACAACGCCTATATGCTGAAAGCATATGTAGAAAATATATTGAGCAGAGTTGGATTACGTATGCGTGATCTTTCTATAGAGAATCTGAATACCGACATTTTTGCTTCAGCTATTGTAATAAAGACTCATGGTGGCAAACGTTTGGCATTGATGGGATTGATAACTCGTAAGATTCTCAAGCAATTTGACATCGACAATGCTGTGTATTTTGCCGACATCAACTGGATAGAAGTAATGCGTAGCATTCGCTCAAATAAGATTAGCTTTAAAGAACTGCCAAAGTTCCCATCTGTACGCCGAGATTTAGCTTTGCTGGTTGACAAGAACATTCAGTTTGCCCAAATTGAGAAACTGGTGTTTGATGCTGACCGTAAACTTATTAAAAACGTCAATTTGTTTGATGTCTATGAAGGCAAGCACCTAGAACTTGGTAAGAAGTCGTATGCTATCAGCATAACTTTGCAAGACGAGAACCAGACTTTGAACGACAAAGTCATTGACAAGGTGATGCAGAAGATTATCAAGAGTTTGGAAGACAAAATTGATGCAAAATTGAGATAAAATTATCTTTGACAATTAATATTTACAAACGAGCATTAGACCTTGAATTTGAACTTCATTAAAAGTCAATAATCAATGGTCAATGGTCAATAAAAATAAATACCAATGGGAAGAGCGTTTGAATATAGAAAAGCAGCTAAACTGAAGAGATGGGGCCATATGGCTAAAACCTTCACACGTCTGGGTAAGCAAATTGCAATTGCAGTAAAAGCTGGTGGCCCAGAGCCTGAGAACAATCCTACGTTGCGTTCACTCATCGCTAACTGTAAGCGTGAGAACATGCCTAAGGACAACATTGATCGCGCCATTAAAAATGCGATGGGCAAAGACCAAAGTGATTACAAGAGCATGACTTATGAAGGCTATGGCCCTCATGGTGTAGCTATTTTTGTTGACACACTTACCGACAACCCAACTCGCACGGTGGCAGATGTACGTTCAGTATTTAACAAGTTTAGTGGAACACTGGGTACAATGGGATCATTGGCATTCTTGTTTGATCACAAAGCCGTATTCACTTTCAAGAAGAAAGATGGCTTGGACATGGATGAATTTATCTTAGACATGATTGATTATGATGTAGAAGAAGAATACGATGTGGATGATGAGGAAGGAACCATCACTATTTATGGTGATCCTAAGAGCTATTCTGCTATCCAGAAACACCTGGAAGAGGAAGGTTTTGAAGATGTTGGTGGCGACTTTACATACATACCCAATGATTTGAAAGACGTTGATCCTGAGCACCGTGAAACTATTGACAAAATGGTAGAGCGCCTGGAAGAGTTTGACGATGTGCAAAACGTTTACACAAACATGAAACCAGAAGAAGAAGGGGAATAAATATTCCTTACATAATATAATAATAAGAGGTGAAACAGACATGTTCACCTCTTATTATTTTTAGGAAAACGAAGATTCAGTCAAATTCATTACTGAAGTTAGATGATAGACAGTTTAAAACTAACAGCACTCATTCGTTCTATCAAATGATTAGGACCTGCTCTAAATTATTTAGGAGCTCTCCTATATAAGAAGAATGCTATAAAGGCATAAAGTACATTAGGAATCCAAACGGCTACAATAGGTGGCATACTACCGCTCACAGAAAATGTAGAAGAAACTGTTTGGAACAATATATAGCTGAAACTCAAACCTAAGCCTATGCCTAAGTTTAATCCCATACCACCCTTCATCTTTCGAGACGACAAAGAAGCGCCAATAATGGTAAGAATAAACGATGCGAAAGACATGGCAATACGTTTATGATATTCGATCTCAAATTCTTTTGTATTCGATAATCCCCTGGCCCGTTGTCGGTCAATATAGGCACTGAGTTCAGGATTCGTCATCATTTCCTGCTGATTCTTCATCGAAATCAAGTCATCAGGCACCAGTTGAAGCACAGTATCTATTCTGTTTCCACGCTTAATAATCTCACGATCTCCGTCCAGTTCTCTGATCATGTATTCACGTGCCGACCAGTGATTAGCATGCAGTGTATCATAGACAATAGAGCGGGCAGTCATGTGTGAAACTAACTGCTTCCCATCGAATTTGTCGAGTGAAAAGCGATAGCCAGTTTTACGTTTGTCTTCATAACGTTCAATATATGCCACTACATTGGTATCTACCTGCATCTGAATATTTCTAGCTGTTGACGATTTGCGCTCCTTGTAATACTTATCCTCAAAATTTATACGGGTAACACTACCCTTAGGGATTATATATGCCCCTAAGAAAAAGGTAACTACAGAGATGATAGCCGCCGATACCATGTAAGGACGAAGCATGCGCTTAAAGCTCATACCCGTAGAAAACATGGCAATTATTTCAGAATTCTCAGCCATCTTTGCCGTAAAGAATATTACAGATATAAATACGAAAAGTGGACTGAACAAGTTGGCAAAATACGGGACAAAGTTCTGATAATAGTCGAAAATTATGGCGCTCCACGGAGCTTCATGCTGCATGAAACGATCCATCTTCTCATTAAAATCGAACACAACAGCTATGGAAATAATCAGGGCTATGGCAAAAATATATGTACCCAAAAACTTGGCCATAATATAATAATCCAAGCGTTTTAGGTATTTGTGTGGCATTTTCTCCCACAAGTTTTTAGCCCAGTTATTATTCTTTAACCAAAGCTCAAACTTATCTTTCCATATTGCTGTATTCCAGAATTTTTTCATTACAATCTTTGTGAAACTTGTTCCACCATTTTTGGTTTCCATGTAGCAAAATCACCATCTATGATATGCTTTCTTGCCTCTCCCACCAGCCACAAATAGAAGGCCAAATTATGCAAAGAAGCTATTTGCATGGCCAGCAATTCCTGCGCATGGAACAGGTGACGTAAATAGGCTTTACTATAAATTGTATCAACCTTCGAAGCGCCATCTTCTTCAATAGGTGAGAAATCGAATTCCCACTTCTTGTTTTTCATATTGATGATGCCCTGCTTGGTAAAGAGCATACCGTTACGTCCATTACGGGTAGGCATTACACAATCAAACATATCAACACCCCTCTCAATTGCTTCTAGGATATTGGCAGGCGTTCCGACGCCCATCAAATAGCGAGGTTTATCTTTGGGCAGAATGGCATTGACCACCTCTATCATCTCATACATTACTTCAGTAGGCTCTCCTACAGCCAAGCCACCGATAGCATTGCCTTCTGCCTCTTTAGAAGCGATGAATTCAGCTGATTGTACACGCAAATCTCTATATACACACCCCTGAACAATAGGGAACAAAGACTGATGATAGCCATACTTAGGCTCTGTTTCCTGAAAACGTTGTATGCAGCGATCCAACCAACGGTGCGTACGCTCCATAGATGGCTTTGCGTATGCATAATCTGCCGTACCTGGAGTACATTCATCAAATGCCATTATAATGTCAGCACCGATGCTTCGTTCTATATCCATCACCCGTTCGGGAGAGAAAAACAATTTGCTTCCATCAATATGAGAACGAAACTCAACACCCTCTTCTTTCATCTTGCGGATGCCTGTCAGCGAAAACACCTGGAATCCACCACTGTCAGTAAGCATCGGACGGTCGAATGCATTAAATTTATGCAATCCACCAAATCGCTCTAGCACTTCCAATCCAGGACGCAGATACAAATGATATGTATTGCCAAGAATAATCTGAGCTTTCACATCATCTTTCAAGTCATACACCTGCACACCCTTTACAGACCCCACGGTACCTACTGGCATGAAGATAGGAGTTTCTATCTGTCCATGCGCCGTAGTCATCAGTCCTGCACGAGCATTCGTCTTACTATCAGTATATTGAAGTTCAAAAGTCATTCGTCTTCAGCTTCTTTCTTAGCAGATTTCTCTTCTACTGTCAGGTCAATGGCATTGGCTACTTTCTCCTGCAGCAAAGCCAAATTGAATACCTCTTTCACATCTTTCACAAAGTGGAAAGTAAGGCCATTAAGATAAATCTGCTGAATATCTTCAATATTTTTACGATTAGCCTCACTCAGAATAATTTCCTTGATTCCAGCACGCTTAGCAGCCAAGATTTTCTCCTTGATACCCCCTACAGGCAGTACCTTGCCTCGCAAGGTAATTTCACCCGTCATAGCCACATTTGCCTTTACCTTACGCTGGGTAAGTGCAGAAGCTAATGAAGTGGCCATTGTGATGCCAGCCGAAGGGCCATCCTTAGGCACAGCACCTTCAGGCACATGAATGTGGATATCCCAATTGTCGAATACCCTTACGTCTATATTCAACAATTGTGGATGAGCCTTGATATATTCCACAGCCAGCATGGCCGACTCTTTCATAACATCGCCCAAACTACCTGTAAGAGTTAACTTTCCTTTACCATGATTCAAACTGGTTTCAATAAATAGAATCTCACCGCCCACAGCAGTCCATGCCAAGCCTGTCACCACACCAGCATACTCATTGCCTTGGTACTTGTCACGACTATATTCCTGCACGCCTAAATAGCCTCGCAAATCAGCAGGTTTCACATCGATACTCGACAAGAAACCATCCTTTGCATATTGCAAAGCAATCTTACGCAACACCTTACCAATCTTTTTCTCCAGTTCACGCACGCCACTTTCACGCGTATAATTCTCTATGATAGCCTCCAAAGTAGCCTTGGGAAACTTCACCTCACCCTTCTTTATGCCGTTGGCATCCAGTTGCTTTGGCACCAAATGCTTGCGAGCTATCTCGATTTTCTCTTCAGTAAGATAGCCACTTACCTCAATCAGCTCCATACGATCAAGCAAAGGCTGTGGTATGGTCTGCAAATTGTTGGCTGTAGCAATAAACATTACTTTGGAGAGGTCGTAATCTACATCCAGGTAATTATCATGGAAAGAAGAATTTTGTTCAGGATCAAGCACCTCCAGTAAAGCTGATGATGGATCACCATGCACATCCGAAGCCAACTTATCCACCTCATCGAGTACAATTACAGGGTTTGATGAGCCTGCTTTTATCATGCCTTTGATGATTCTGCCAGGCATAGCACCTATGTACGTCTTACGATGTCCACGAATTTCAGCTTCATCATGCACTCCACCTAACGACATACGAATATACTTGCGCTTCAATGCTGTAGCTATAGATTTGCCCAACGAAGTTTTACCCACTCCAGGAGGGCCATACAAACAGATAATCGGTGATTTCATATCACCTTTCAGCTTCAGCACAGCTAAATGTTCCAAGATACGCTCTTTCACACGCTCCAATCCATAATGATCTTTATTAAGTACCTTTTCCGCATTCTGAATATTCAAGTTATCAGTAGTGTATATGCCCCACGGAAGATCCATCATAGTCTTCAGATAGTCATATTGCATGCTGTACTCAGGCGATTGCTGGTGCATCTGATCCAGTTTATCTACTTCCTTTAGGAAAACATCCCTCACTTCGTCACTCCACAAAATGGTATATGCCTTTTGGCGCATATTCTCAATCTCGCGTCTTGAACCATTGCTACCCAGCTCATCTTGAATTGTCTTTATCTGCTGCTGCAGGAAATATTCACGTTGCTGCTGATCAATATCCTCGCGGGCCCTCATTTGTATGGATGCCTTTATTTCAGCCAATTGCACCTCACGATTCAATAATTCCAACAATCTATAAGCACGATCTTTCAGATCATCCTTTTTCAGCAGTTCAATTTTTTCCTCAACGACGACTGGCAGATGAGAACACAAAAAATCAATTAGAAACAGAGAGCTTACTATATTTTTAATTGCAAAAGCTGAATCTGAAGGAATTAGATCTGACAATTTGATAAATTTAATTGCCATATCTTTAATAGCCCCTATGAGTGCATCTGCCTCACTATTATTTTTGGGTAGCGTAATATCATTCAACGGATGTACATAAACCTTCAGATATGGCTTTGTTTGCACAATATCGCCTTTCTCAACACGTCTGAAGCCTTGAACAATCACAGTAGTAGTATGGTCTGGCATTTCCAAAATACGCAAGACTTTAGCCACCACACCAATATCATAAAGGTCATCAGGTATAGGATTTTCTATATCCGATTGCTTTTGTGTGAACACACCTATTTGCATTCCACTTCGTTCAGCCTCTTTCACAAGACGTAAAGAAGTCTTTCTGCCTATCGTAATAGGCAGCACTACACCAGGAAACAATACCATGTTCCTAACAGGTAACACAGGCAGTACATCATTTACTTCATAAGTCAAATATCTCTCATCAGATCCACCTTCAAGATCTGTAAATACAGAGATATGCTGTTCCTGACTATCTTCTTCTTCGTCTTTAAACTTGTAGTTATTCTTCATATTATCACAAAAAAATCAATTTATACTTTTGAGACAAAGCCACAAAAGTTTGCAAATTTACTGCTTATTATTCATTTTCCCACGCTCAACTACCTTAAAAAACAAAAAATATGCCAAAAATCACCGAAATACCCAAATAATCCATAAATTTGCACCAATTCTCGTAAAAACAGGTATGTCTAACGACTATTTTCAATTCAAGCAATTTACCGTTTGGCACCAACATTGTGCCATGAAGGTAGGAACTGACGGTGTGTTGGCAGGTGCACTGACACCCATAAGAAACTGCCAGCATATTCTTGATGTGGGCACTGGTAGCGGTCTAATTGCTTTGATGCTGGCACAACGCAGCAAAGAGGCACAAGTTACAGCCATTGAGATTGATGATGAAGCAGCTACCCAAGCTGCCGAGAATTTTGCTGCTTCGCCTTGGAAAGACCGTATCAGTCTGATTCATGGAGATTTCAACACTTATGTTTTCCCCACACAGTTTGACCTGATTGTGAGCAATCCACCATACTTCACTGATTCTCTGAAAAATCCTGACCAGCAGCGTACAATGGCACGGCACAACGACACCTTAAACTACCATCAGCTGTTTCTGAAAGCACACGAACTGCTGTATCCGACTGGTGTGTGTTGCATCATTATTCCCGCTGAATCAGAGAACTTTGTAAACGGCATGGCAGCACGACATCATTTTTTTCCAAAAGCAGTAACACGCATCTTCACTAAGCCTGGCAAGGTGTGCCGCAGGGTATTCATTACCTATTGGCATGGAGATAAAAACGCTTTATACTATCCGAGTGAAAAGAAAGAGCAAACACTCTACCTCATGGATGGCAACAGTCAATATACTGCCGAATACCGGGCACTCACCAACGATTTCTATTTAAAATTATAAGCCAATAAATATGGAGAAAAAAATAGGTATCCTTTTGCCACTCACACTGGGCTTGTTATCAGCTTTCGGGCCTTTTATCACAGATTTTTATCTGCCAGCTTTGCCCGAAATGACCGATTATTTCGGTACCTCGCCTTCCATGGTACAAATGAGTCTTACCACCAGTGTGACAGGATTGGCTATAGGACAACTGATTATAGGTCCACTTAGTGACAAATACGGCAGGAAAACCTTGCTATTGGGTTCCTTGCTATTATTTACCATTGCCACCATCTTTTGTTTATTCAGTACTGACATTCTGACATTTAATATTTGCCGCGTGTTGCAAGGCTTTGGAGGTGCTGGAGGCATCGTCTTGTCTAAAAGCATCTCGACTGATATGTTTAC
>JAIKZS010000040.1 GCA_024682035.1 Bacteroidaceae bacterium | reverse complement strand
TGCGTCGCGAGAGATACCCTTGTTAAAAGAAGCTTCGTCAACGTTAGCCACAGAACCAGTGATCTCACGGCGGGTCTGTGTACCATAACCGATAGCTACAACCTCACCCAAGTTGATAACACCTGAAGAGAGTTGTACGTTAATAGTAGTGCGCCCTTCAATGTTTTCTTCGGTTGTGTTGTAGCCGATGAAAGAGAACTGAAGTACACCGTTCATGTTGGTAACTTGCAGAGTGTAGTTACCATCGATGTCTGTGATAGTACCGTTTGTACTACCCTTTTCAACTACGTTAGCGCCGATAACTGGCTCACCAGTGTCGTCGGTAACAGTACCTTTTACTGTGCCACTCTGAGCGAATGCAGCAATGACACAGAAAGACATCAACACTGAAAGCAGGGAAGCCTTCAGTGTGCCAAATGCATTAAATGTCTTCTTTCGTTGCATAAATTCTAGTTTTTAAGGTTAAAAATTGTCTATTCCTTGTGGCAATATTCACAAATTGCCTCGACAAACTTACACAAAATTTTGATATACTCTACATTTTTTGACAAAAAAATGATGTTTGAAGCCATTAAAAGTGTAATTTTAACATTTCAGCTTTAAATTTTACCATTAAAATATCCTAAAAGCAGCACTTTCGCTCATAAGAATGCTTACCTTTGTACCAGAAAACGCAAGTTATGCTAACGAATTGTTACAAATGAAATTATTTTTAACGAATCATCACATACAGAAAGGATGGATTTGGCTCAAACGTTTCCGTCACCGTAAAGGCTACGGTGTGCATTCTCCATTTGCATTCGATTTTATCACTCGCGTTATTTATGGGAAATTGTCAAAAACAGAAAGTAAGGCTTTACGTAAATCTTCGAAAAGCCGACTGGAATCATATAAAATCATGGGATTGCTTCATCGGTTGGAATCTGAGGCCTCTCCGTTTATTTATATTAATAATTCAGACCCTATATATATAAATAAGGTATATGAAACCAAAATTGCTGAAATGGGTCCCCAAGGCATGATGGTGATCTATGGTATCTATTTAAACGATGAAATGAAGCACTGTTGGCAGCAGCTGAAATCTGACAAAAGGTCAGGTATCACGTTTGACCTATACGATATAGGCATTATCCTATTTGATAAGAAAATAACCAAACAAGATTATATTGTAAACTTTTAAATCTATAGTATATATGAAAAAAAGCTTGGTCTATACCCGTACGGGCGACAAAGGTACCACATCGTTAGTCGGTGGTCAGCGCGTCTCAAAATCCGACATCCGTTTAGAGTCGTATGGTACAATCGATGAGCTCAACTCACACATTGGGTTGCTGATCAGTCTGCTTCACAACGCCCATGATGTAGAACTGCTGACGCACCTGCAAAAACTTTTGTTCGTTGTAGGCTCCAATTTGGCCACCGATCAGAGCAATACCGAATTAAAGGCAGCCAGTGTGGTACATCTTGAAGACATCCAGATGTTGGAAAAAGAAATTGACACGATTGATGCAGCCTTGCCCCAATTGCGTGCCTTTGTGCTGCCAGGTGGATGCCAAGCCTCTGCCCAGTGCCATGTTTGTCGCACCGTGTGCAGGCGTGCCGAACGCAGGATCCTTTCTTTGGGCGAGCAGGCTGAAATTCAGCCAGAATTATTACAATTTGTGAACAGATTATCAGATTATCTATTCGTTTTGGCGCGCAAAATCAACATAGATGAAAATAAATCAGAAATTTTTTGGTAAAAGACTTGCAGATGATGTATTTTTATGTACTTTTGCAGCATTTTATAAGAAGTACTAAAAATAACACAATTTCTTAAAGTTTATACACTATGTATTGGACCTTAGAATTAGCATCAAAATTAGAAGACGCACCATGGCCAGCTACGAAAGATGAATTGGTTGATTATGCACAGCGCTCCGGCGCCCCACTTGAAGTAATTGAAAACCTCATGGAAATAGAGGATGAGGGCGATGTTTATGAAAGTATGGAGGACATCTGGCCCGATTATCCCAGTAAAGAAGACTTTTTCTTCAACGAAGATGAGTATTGAGACCTTAACTCAAACTAAGTGCTTGACTATTATTTAAGTGTGAAAGCAGTAAAAGCTTTCACACTTTTTTTGTGCGCTTTTTGGCGCATTTGAGTGCAAAATAAGTAGCACAATAATTACACGAAAGTGTGTAACTGCTTGTTTTTTATGCATGTATTTTTTTCGTATTACCTTATGAAAACGGTGGGAAAATTTGGAAATGAAAGTTGCATTTTGTTTCTTTGCACAAGTGATGAATAGATATAGACTGTCATCATGCATTACTAACCCTTTAAGCATTGGTTTCAGATATGAAAAATAACTTCTACCTATGGATGATGGCTGCCCTCCTGATCATCAGCAGCAACTTTGTGCTCACAGCATGTAGCAGCGACGACCCTGTATCTCCAGGCGAATCTGGTCCTGGCCCCTTGGCTGAGGTGCTCAGCGGCATGTGGTATAACATATACGATGCCGAAGGTACGGCCCAGCGGGATGATGGTGAAGGCACCCCTGTGGATTACGATGCCGTCATTGAAATCTACAGCTACGATGAGAAAGGATCGGGCTGCTTCTATCGCAGCTTCTTCGGCGATGATGAACTGACACCCAGACTGGTGCAGGGCACCGAGGGCTATGGCGACTTCACCTATACCTCTAAGGCTGACGGAACGGTGAACATGGCGCTGAAGAACAACAGGAAGCAAAGCTATCCCCAGTCGTGGAGCGTGACCTATGCTGCCGAAACCATTACGGCCAAGGGTGTTGACGGTCGCGAACTGACGCTCGAGAAGGCTGACGAGGAGATGAAGGCTGTCCTCGAAACCATCCTCAAGAGCGGTGGCAAGGGCGGCAAGTACGACATCGAGAAATACAAACCCAAAGGGGTGGACAACAGTCAGTGGATGAAATCGCTGGCTGACAGCCGGCTGGTGGCCGACCTCTCGCTGCCCGGCAGTCATGATGCCTGCACGGCAGAGGGATGGCATGACGACCTGCTGGCGCCCATCTGGGAACTGACGGCCAAGTGTAACGACCTCACCATTAAGGAACAGCTGAAGATTGGTATGCGCGTCTTCGACCTGCGACCCGAACTGTTCGTCGACTTGGAGGAAACCGAACTGCGCTGCTCGCACGGCATCTCCTTTACCAAGATGCTCGTAGTCGACTTCTTCCGCACCCTGCAGTCCTTCCTGGCCGACAATCCCTCCGAGTTCTGCGTCCTCACCGTGGACCTCAGCGCCACCGACGACAAGGAGACTTGGGGCAAGGACTTCACCGAATTGCTCAACAGCACTGAGTTTACAGGGCTCTTTGCCGATTTCAAGTCGCGCCTTACGGTAGGCGAGATGCGTGGTCATGTGCTTATCCTGGCGCGCGAAAAGTATGCAGAAAAGCCCATCGGCGGCTATTGCTACGGATGGGTCTATGACCTGGAACTGGAGAAGCAGCAGAAGGGCCATATCCTCGCCGCTGACGACAGCAAGACACCTCTATGGGTGCAGGATTACTGGGGCCAGCCGACACGCGACGGCAAGGACGAGGCCGTGGTCCGCATGCTTGAAGCCGCTGCTGCACGCGATATGTCCGTCGAGCGTCCGGCATGGGTCATCAACTTCCCCTCGGCGTACTTCACGCTGCCGCTGTCTGACAGCTACCGTGACAATGCCACCTATGCCAATGTCGTCACGGCCGACTGGCTGGACACGCACGAAGGCTCCGTGGGCATCATCTACATGGACTTTGGCGGCATGGACAAGAGCGTCAGCTACGACGGTGAGGAACTCTACGAAACGGCAGGCATGCGTCTCGTCACCGCCGTCATCGAGCAGAATGCCGTCACACCGTAAAAAGCATCGCTATGCTCGAAAGGGTGGGGCAGACAGTTACCTGAAAAAGAATAACACATGAAAAAGATATTATTTTTTAGTGCGATGAGACAACTTAGACGATGGATGCTGGCTGCCATTCTGACACTTAGCGGCATTTTGATATTTTCTTCATGTTCAAACGATGATAATGATGATCCGCAGCCAACAAT
>JAIKZS010000142.1 GCA_024682035.1 Bacteroidaceae bacterium | reverse complement strand
GATCCAGTCTTCAACGACAAGAAAGTGTCGAAGTTTGTGAACCATCTGATGTATGATGGTAAGAAGTCAATCTCCTATGAGATTTTCTACAAAGCTCTTGAGAATGTTAAAGCCAAGATGCAGAATGAGGAAAAGTCTGCTTTGGAAATCTGGAAGCAGGCACTGGATAACATTACCCCACAGGTGGAGGTAAAGAGCCGTCGTATCGGTGGTGCTACTTTCCAGGTTCCTACTGAGATTCGCCCTGATCGCAAGGAGAGCATTTCTATGAAGAATATGATTTCTTTTGCTCGTAAGCGTAGTGGTAAGTCTATGGCTGATAAGTTGGCAGCAGAGATCATGGATGCCTTCAATAGTCAGGGTGGTGCCTTTAAGCGTAAGGAAGACATGCATCGCATGGCTGAGGCTAACCGTGCTTTTGCACATTTCAGATTTTAATTTAGGTTTTTAATAGGTTTTTAAGATAACAAGAATGTCAAAACAAGACTTACACTTGACGCGTAACATCGGTATCATGGCTCACATTGATGCCGGTAAGACCACTACATCAGAGCGAATATTGTTTTATACGGGTTTGACTCACAAAATTGGTGAGGTTCATGATGGTGCAGCTACTATGGACTGGATGGTTCAGGAGCAAGAGCGTGGTATTACTATTACATCAGCTGCTACCACCTGTCGTTGGAAGTGGAATGATAAGACGTATAAAATTAATTTGATTGACACTCCGGGACACGTTGACTTCACTGCTGAAGTTGAGCGTTCTTTGCGTGTGCTCGATGGTGCAGTAGCTACTTACTGTGCAGTTGGTGGTGTTGAACCACAAAGTGAAACAGTATGGCGTCAGGCAGATAAATATAATGTACCTCGCCTTGCTTATGTAAATAAGATGGACCGTTCTGGTGCTGACTTCTTCGAAGTAATGCGTCAGATGAAGGATATTTTGGGTGCTAACCCTGTTCCTGTAATGATTCCAATTGGTGCTGAGGAGCATTTTAAGGGCGTGGTTGACTTGATTAAGATGAAAGCAATTTTATGGCACGATGAGACCATGGGTGCTGAGTATTCTATTGAAGATATACCAGCAGAAATGGTTGATGAGGCTGAAGAATATCGCGCTAAACTTATCGAGTCGGCTGCAGAACAAGATGATGATTTGATGGAGAAATTCTTCGACGATCCTTCTACAATTACAGAGGAAGAGTTGATAGCAGCAATTCGCAAGGCTACATTGAGCATGTCTATCGTTCCAATGACCTGCGGTTCTTCTTTCAAGAACAAAGGTGTACAAACATTGCTTAACTATGTTTGCGCGTTCTTGCCTTCACCTCTTGACACTCCAAACATTGAGGGAACAGATCCTTCAACTGGTAATGTCATCGATCGCAAGCCATCTGAGGATGATAAAACATCTGCCTTGGCATTTAAAATTGCCACCGATCCATACGTAGGTCGCCTTACTTATGTACGCGTATATTCTGGTAGTTTAGTGGCTGGTTCTTATGCTTACAACACTCGTTCAGGCAAGAAAGAACGTATAAGCCGTTTGTTCCAGATGTTCTCTAACCACCAGAATCCAGTAGATGAAATTTCTGCTGGTGACATTGGCGCAGCTGTTGGTCTGAAAGATATTCATACGGGTGATACCCTATGTGATGAAGATGCTCCAATCGTATTAGAGTCAATGGACTTCCCAGATCCAGTAATTGGTATTGCTGTTGAGCCTAAGACTCAGAAAGATATGGAAAAGCTTTCTAACGGTTTGGCCAAGTTGGCTGAAGAAGACCCTACCTTTACAGTGCATACTGATGAGCAGAGTGGTCAGACGGTGATTTCTGGTATGGGTGAGCTTCACCTTGACATTATCATCGACCGTCTGAAACGCGAGTTCAAGGTTGAATGTAACCAGGGTAAACCTCAGGTTAACTATAAAGAGGCAATCACCAAGACTGTTAACCATCGTGAGGTTTATAAGAAGCAGTCAGGTGGTCGTGGTAAGTTTGCTGACATTATTGTGAATATTGGCCCTGTTGATCCAGATTTCACTCAGGGCGGTTTGCAGTTTGTAAACTCTGTAACAGGCGGTAATATTCCTAAGGAATACATTCCTGCAGTTCAGAAAGGCTTTGAAACTGCAATGAAGAGTGGCGTACTCGGTGGCTATCCAATGGATTCCATGAAGGTTGACCTGATTGATGGTTCATTCCATCCAGTAGACTCAGACCAGTTGTCGTTCGAGATTTGCGCTATTCAGGCTTACAAGGATGCTGCTGCTAAGGCAGGACCTGTATTGATGGAGCCGATCATGAAACTCGACGTTGTTACTCCAGAGGAGTACATGGGTGATGTAATCGGCGATTTGAACAAGCGTCGTGGGCAGGTAGAAGGAATGGAAAGTACCCGTTCTGGAGCTCGCATCGTAAAGGCAATGGTGCCACTGGCAGAAATGTTTGGCTATGTAACTGCTTTGCGTACCATTACTTCTGGCCGTGCAACCTCAACCATGAGTTACGACCATCATTCAGCTGTTTCAACTTCAATTGCAAAGACTGTGCTTGAAGAGGTTGGTGGCCGAATGGATTTATTAAAGTAAAAACCGAAAGACCTTGGATTAGTGAATGACTCTTAATCCAAGGCTTTCAAGTGAATATTAACATTTATATTTTAAACAAATGAGTCAAAAAATCAGAATTAAACTGAAATCCTACGATCACAGCTTGGTTGATAAGTCAGCTGCAAGCATCGTAAAGACTGTAAAGTCAACAGGCGCTATTGTCAGTGGTCCTATTCCATTGCCAACACACAAGAAGATTTTCACAGTTAACCGTTCAACCTTCGTTAATAAGAAAGCTCGCGAGCAGTTTGAACTTTCTTCTTACAAGCGTTTGATCGACATCTACAGCTCTACAGCTAAGACAATCGATGAATTGATGAAGTTAGAGTTGCCAAGTGGTGTTGAAGTAGAAATCAAAGTGTAATTTTTAATTATTTAGTGAAATGCCAGGATTATTAGGAAAGAAAATCGGAATGACATCCGTGTTCAGTGCCGATGGTAAGAATGTACCATGCACTGTTATCGAAGCAGGTCCTTGTGTTGTTACTCAGGTTAAGACTGTTGAAACAGATGGCTATGAGGCAGTTCAACTCGGCTTCCAGGAGAAGAAAGAGAAGAACACCACAAAGCAGATGATGGGTCACTTTAAGAAAGCCGGCGTAACACCGAAGAGACACTTGGCTGAGTTCAAAAATTTTGAAACCCAACTGAATTTGGGTGAAACTGTAAACGTTGAACTGTTCAATGACGCTATTTTTGTTGACGTTATCGGTACCTCTAAAGGTAAAGGTTTCCAAGGTGTTGTAAAAAGACATCATTTTGGTGGCGTTGGTCAGCAAACACATGGTCAGCACAACCGTGGCCGTAAGCCAGGTTCAATCGGTGCTTGTTCTTACCCTGCAAAAGTGTTCAAGGGCATGCGTATGGCCGGCCAGATGGGTGGCAACCGTGTAACGGTTCAGAACTTGCAAGTATTAAAGGTAATTGCGGAACACAATCTGCTCTTAGTTAAGGGCTCTGTTCCAGGTTGCAAAAATTCAATCGTTTTAATTGAGAAATAATGGAAGTTAGCGTTTACAATATTAAAGGTGAAGACACCGGAAGAAAGATTGCGTTAAACGAATCTGTCTTCGGAATTGAGCCCAATGACCATGCAATCTACCTGGACGTTAAGCAGTTTTTGGCTAATCAGCGTCAGGGTACTGCCAAGTCAAAGGAAAGAAGCGAAATCAGTGGCTCAACTAGAAAATTAGGCCGTCAGAAAGGTGGTGGCGGTGCTCGCCATGGTGATATCAATTCACCAGTAATGGTTGGTGGTGGTCGTGTGTTCGGTCCAAAACCAAGAGATTACTCTTTCAAGTTGAATAAGAAAGTTAAGCAGTTGGCTCGTAAGTCAGCCCTCTCATACAAGGCCCAGAATGGTGGCCTCATGGTAATTGAGGACTTCGCTTTCGAGGCACCCAAGACTAAGGAGTTTGTAGCTTTGTTAAATAATCTTAAAGTTTCTGACAAAAAGCTACTGTTAGTATTACCCGAAGCTAATAAAAACGTATATTTGTCGGCTCGTAACTTGCAGCGTGCCAAGGTACAGACTGTTTCTGGCGTTAATACCTATCGTGTATTAGATGCCGGAGTAGTTATGTTTACTGAAAAAGCACTTTCAGCAATCGACGATCTGTTAGATAAAAAGGAGGCTTAAAGAATGGCAGTTATTATTAAACCATTGGTAACAGAGAAGATGACAGCTATGACCGAAAAGATGCCAAATCGTTTCGGCTTCATTGTTCGTCCTGATGCTAATAAATTGGAGATTAAGAAAGAAGTTGAGGCACTCTACAACGTTCAGGTTGTTGATGTTAATACAATGAAATACCAGGGTAAAAGCAAGAGCCGCTATACCCGCAGTGGACTGTTAAAGGGTCGCACCAATGCCTATAAGAAGGCAATCGTAACCCTGAAAGACGGTGATACTATAGATTTTTATAGCAATATTTAAAGAAAATGGCAGTACGTAAATTTAAACCCACAACACCGGGTCAAAGACATAAAATTATTGGTACATTCGAAGAAATTACTGCACGTGTACCAGAGAAATCTCTTGTGTTTGGTGTAAAGAAGTCTGGTGGTCGTAATAATACCGGTAAGATGACCATGCGTTATATTGGTGGTGGTCATACCAAGGTTATTCGTAATGTAGACTTCAAGCGTGAAAAAGACGGCATCCCAGCAGTTGTAAAGACTATCGAGTATGATCCTAACCGTTCAGCTCGTATCGCCCTGCTGTTCTATGCTGATGGTGAAAAACGCTATATTATCGCTCCTGATGGTCTGCAGGTAGGTGCTACTTTGATGTCAGGTCCAGACGTTGCTCCTGAAGTAGGTAACGCTCTGCCTTTGCAGAATATACCTGTAGGTACAGTGATTCATAATATCGAGTTGCGTCCAGGTCAGGGTGCAGCGCTTGTTCGTTCTGCTGGTAATTTTGCACAGCTCACCTCTCGTGAAGGTAACTACTGTGTAATTAAATTGCCTTCAGGTGAATTGCGCAAGATTCTGAGCGCATGTAAAGCTACTGTAGGTAGCGTAGGTAATTCAGATCATGGTCTGGAGAGCTCTGGTAAGGCTGGTCGCTCTCGCTGGTTAGGACGTCGTCCTCACAACCGTGGTGTTGTAATGAACCCAGTTGATCACCCAATGGGTGGTGGTGAAGGTCGTGCTTCTGGTGGTCATCCAAGATCTCGTAAAGGCTTGTACTCTAAGGGTCTCAAGACTCGTGCTCCAAAGAAGCAGTCTTCTAAGTATATAATTGAGAGAAGAAAGAAGTAATCTGAATAAATCGAAAACATTATGAGTCGTTCATTAAAGAAAGGTCCGTATATCAACGTGAAGCTTGAAAATAAAGTCCTGGCCATGAATGAAAGTGGTAAGAAGGATGTTATCAAGACTTGGGCTCGCGCATCAATGATTTCTCCTGATTTCGTTGGTCACACCATCGCGGTGCATAACGGAAATAAATTCATTCCTGTTTACATTACCGAGAACATGGTAGGTCATAAGTTGGGTGAGTTCTCTCCAACCCGCACCTTCAAGGGTCACTCTGGTAACAGGAAATAAAGACAGGTAAAAATAGATAAAATGTAATATTAAATAATGGGAGCAAGAAAGAAAATATCGGCTGATAAGAGAAAAGAAGCCCAAAAAACTATGTATTTTGCTAAGTTGCAAAATGTTCCTACTTCCCCCCGTAAGATGCGTTTAGTGGCAGATATGATTCGCGGTATGGAAGTGAACAGAGCGCTTGGAGTACTGAAGTTCTCTTCAAAGGAGCCTGCAGCGAAAGTTGAGAAACTGCTGCGTTCTGCCATTGCAAACTGGGAGCAGAAGAACGAACGTAAAGCTGAAAATGGTGAGCTGTTCGTAACCAAGATTTTTGTTGATGGTGGTATGACCCTCAAACGTATGAGGCCAGCACCACAGGGTAGAGGATATAGAATCCGCAAGCGTTCAAACCATGTTACGCTTTTCGTTGATTCTAAGAATAATAACGATGATCAAAATTAAGGTTTATGGGACAGAAAGTTAATCCAATAAGTAATCGTTTGGGAATCATCCGCGGATGGGATTCTAATTGGTACGGTGGCAAGAACTACGGTGACCGTTTGTTGGAAGACAGCAAGATTCGCAAGTATCTTAACGCACGTCTGGCAAAAGCAAGCGTATCACGCATAGTTATTGAACGTACATTGAAGCTTGTTACAATTACAGTATGTACTTCACGTCCAGGTATTATCATTGGTAAAGGTGGTCAGGAAGTAGATAAGTTGAAGGAAGAGTTGAAGAAGATCACTGATAAAGAGATTCAAATCAATATCTTTGAAGTACGCCGTCCTGAACTGGACGCTGTAATCGTTGCTAACAACGTAGCTCGTCAGGTAGAAGGTAAGATCGCTTACCGTCGTGCCATCAAGATGGCTATCGCCAATACAATGCGCATGGGCGCTGAAGGTATCAAAATTCAGATCTCTGGTCGTTTGAATGGTGCTGAAATGGCACGCTCAGAGATGTATAAGGAAGGAAGAACTCCTTTGCATACATTCCGTGCAGACATTGACTATTGTCTGGCTGAAGCACTGACTAAGGTCGGAATTCAGGGTGTGAAAGTGTGGATTTGCAGAGGTGAAGTTTATGGAAAGCGTGATTTGGCTCCTAACTTCACACAGCCAAAGGATTCTGGTCGTGGCAATAACGGCAACGGCGGAAGAAACTTCAAGAGGAAAAAAAATAACCGCTAATTTTTGAATTTTAGAAATTATGTTACAACCAAAAAGAGTTAAATACAGAAGACCGCAAGATGGTCGTGGCCGCAAGGGCAATGCTCACAGAGGCACCACCTTGGCATTCGGTTCTTTCGGTATTAAGGCGCTCGAGCGTAAATGGATTACAGCTCAGCAGATTGAAGCTGCTCGTATTGCAGTAACAAGATATATGCAACGTCAAGGTCAGATTTGGATTCGCATATTCCCCGACAAACCAATCACTCGTAAGCCTGCAGATGTGCGTATGGGTAAAGGTAAGGGTGATCCAGCAGGATGGGTTGCACCTGTTACTCCAGGTAGAATCATCATCGAGGCCGAGGGCGTTCCTTTCGATATAGCTAAGGAAGCATTGCGTTTGGCTGCTCAGAAACTGCCTATCACAACTAAATTCGTTGTAAGGCGTGATTACGATTATCAGAATCAAAATGCGTAAAAGATATGAAGATAGCAGAAATTAGAGAATTAACTACCGCTGACCTGAAGGAAAGAGTAGAGACTGAAAAGGTGAATTTGCATCAGATGATGTTAAATCATGCCATCTCTCCCCTGGAAGACCCTTCTCAGATCAAGAAATTACGCAAGACTATTGCACGCATGTTGACAATCCTGCGTGAAAGAGAACTTAACAATTAATTGATGGCCTTGATGGAAGCAAGAAATTTAAGAAAAGTGAGAACAGGGGTTGTCCTCAGCAATAAGATGGATAAAACTATCACTGTGGCTTCAAAGTTTAAAGTGAAGCACCCCCTGTATGGCAAGTTCGTCAGCAAGACGAAAAAGTACTACGCTCATGATGAAAAGAATGAGTGCAATATCGGTGATACCGTGCGTATCATGGAGACTCGTCCGCTGAGCAAGCTGAAGAGATGGAGATTAGTAGAAATAACTGAAAGAGCTAAGTAATTATGATACAAGTAGAGACCAAACTTACTGTATGCGATAACAGTGGAGCTCGCGAGGCTTTGTGCATTCGTGTCCTGGGTAGTACTGGACGTCGCTATGCATCTGTAGGTGACATTATTGTTGTTGCCGTTCAGAATGTTATCCCTTCAAGTGATATTAAAAAAGGTGCAGTGTCAAAAGCTTTAATTGTGCGTACTAAGAAGGAAATCCGCCGTGCTGACGGTTCTTATATACGCTTTGATGATAATGCTTGTGTGTTGTTGAATAATGCTGGCGAACTTCGCGGCAGCCGTATCTTCGGCCCTGTAGCCCGTGAACTTCGTTCTACTAACATGAAAGTAGTCTCACTAGCTCCTGAAGTACTTTAATATTTTAAAGTTTTAAACTAATGAGTAAATTGCATATTAAAAAGAACGATCAGGTTTATGTAAATGCCGGCGAAGATAAAGGCAAGACTGGTCGTGTGTTGAAGGTTCTCGTTAAAGAGAATCGTGCCATCGTTGAAGGTGTCAACATGGTTCAGAAAAGCACCAAGCCTAATGCAAAGAACCCTCAGGGTGGTTTTGTAAAGAAAGAGGCTCCTATTCATATTTCAAATTTGAATCCTCTGGATCCTAAGACAAACAAACCTACCCGTATAGGTAGAAGATTGGGCGATAATGGTAAATTAGTTCGTTACGCTAAAAAATCAGGAGAGGAGATTAAGTGATGAGTAATACTGCAAGTTTAAAGAATGAATATATTGAGCGTATCGCTCCTGCTTTGAAAGCTAAGTTCCAGTACACTTCTAGCATGCAGATCCCTGTATTGAAGAAGATTGTGGTTAACCAGGGCTTAGGTAGCGCTGTAGCTGACAAAAAGATCATTGATGACGCAATCAACGAGTTGACTGCTATTACTGGTCAAAAGGCTGTAGCAACCCTCTCAAAGAAAGATATCGCAAACTTCAAGTTGCGTAAGAAAATGCCTATTGGCGTAATGGTTACATTGCGTCGTGAGCGTATGTATGAATTCCTCGAGAAGCTGATTCGTGTAGCTTTGCCACGTATTCGTGACTTTAAGGGTATTGAAAGCAAACTGGATGGCCGTGGCAACTATTCTATGGGTATTCAAGAGCAAATCATCTTCCCTGAAATCAATATCGACAGTGTGCAATCTATCAAAGGTATGAACATTACTTTCGTAACTTCAGCCAATACTGACGAAGAGGGATATGCACTGCTGAAGGAATTTGGTTTACCTTTTAAGAACGCTAATAAAGATTGATATATTATGGCAAAAGAATCAATGAAGGCACGCGAGGTAAAGCGTGCGAAACTTGTAGCAAAATATGCCAGTAAAAGAGCAGCTCTGAAGGAAATCGTAAGAACAGGCGAACCTGCTGAAGCTTACGAAGCAGCTCAGAAACTGCAGGATCTTCCTAAGAATGCCAATCCAATTCGTTTGCATAACCGTTGCAAGATGAGTGGTCGTCCAAAAGGATACCTCCGTCAGTTCGGTATCTCAAGAATTGCATTCCGTGAAATGGCTTCTAACGGCTTGATCCCTGGCGTACATAAGGCAAGCTGGTAAAAGTAATGTTTAAATATTGTCAGGGTAGTCCTGATTAATTTAATTATTTATTATATGACAGATCCAATAGCAGATTATTTGACGAGGTTGAGAAACGCTATTCAGGCTAAGCACAGAGTAGTAGAGGTTCCTGCCTCAAATTTGAAAAAAGAAATCACTAAGATTCTTTTTGACAAGGGCTACATTCTTAATTATAAGTTTGTAGAAGATGGTCCTCAGGGCACTATTAAAGTTGCACTGAAGTATGATCCAGTGAACAAAGTGAACGCAATCAAGAAGCTCATCCGCGTGTCTTCTCCTGGTTTGCGTAAGTACACTGGTTACAAAGAGATGCCAAGAGTTATTAATGGCTTGGGTATTGCTATTCTTTCAACATCTAAGGGTGTGATGACAGACAAAGAAGCTGCCGAGCTCAAGATTGGTGGCGAAGTGTTATGTTACGTTTATTAATTAGGAGGATTTAGCATGTCAAGAATAGGAAAATTACCCATTAGCATTCCTGCTGGAGTTACTGTTAACTTCAAGGATGATGTAGTTACCGTAAAGGGACCTAAGGGCGAATTGAGCCAGTATGTAAATCCTGCTATCAAGGTTACTATCGAAGATGGTCATATCTCTTTTGTTGAAAACGAGGAGACTATGCAGGACGATCCAAAGCAGCGCCATGCATTCCATGGTCTGTACCGTGCATTGGTTAATAACATGGTAATTGGTGTATCTGAAGGATACAAGAAAGAACTTGAACTTGTTGGTGTTGGTTACCGTGTTTCAAATCAGGGCAATATCATTGAGCTAGCATTAGGCTACACTCACAATATCTTCCTTCAGTTACCTCCTGAGGTGAAGGTTGAAACTAAGTCAGAAAGAAATAAAAATCCTCTGATTTTGTTGGAGTCATGCGATAAGCAGCTTCTTGGTCAGATTTGCGCTAAGATTCGTTCTTTCCGTAAGCCTGAGCCTTACAAAGGAAAGGGCATTAAGTTTGTTGGTGAAATTATTCGCAGAAAGTCTGGTAAGGCTGCTGGTGCGAAATAACATTTAAATTGTATATATCATGACAGCAAAGATAGAAAGACGAATTAAGATCAAATATAGAGTACGCAATAAGGTCTCTGGCACAGCTGAAAGACCACGTATGACCGTATTCAGAAGCAATAAGCAAATATATGTTCAGTTGATCGATGATTTAACTGGCAAAACACTGGCTGCAGCTTCTTCTCTTGGTATGACCGAGAAGATGCCTAAGAAAGAGCAGGCCGCTAAGGTTGGCGACTTGATTGCTAAGAAGGCTCAGGAAGCTGGTATTACTGCAGTTGTTTTCGACCGTAATGGTTACTTATATCATGGTAGAGTTAAAGAAGTGGCTGATGCTGCACGTAACGGTGGACTTAAATTTTAATCATTATGGCAGAAAATAGAGTAAAATTATCAAGCGATACAGAGCTGAAAGATAGATTGGTTGCTATTAATCGTGTAACCAAAGTGACCAAGGGTGGTAGAACCTTCACCTTCTCTGCCATTGTAGTGGTTGGTAATGAAGATGGCGTTATTGGCTATGGCTTAGGTAAGGCTAGCGAAGTTACAGCTGCAATTGCTAAAGGTGTTGAAGCTGCTAAAAAGAACTTGGTAAAAGTTCCAGTATATAAAGGAACAGTTCCTCATGAGCAACTGGCTAAATTTGGCGGTGCTGAAGTTTTCATCAAACCTGCATCTCAGGGTACTGGCGTTGTGGCTGGTGGTGCGATGCGTGCTGTTTTGGAAAGCGTGGGCATTACCGATGTGCTGGCTAAGTCAAAGGGTTCTTCTAACCCCCATAACTTGGTGAAGGCAACTATCAAGGCACTCAGTGAGATGCGTGATGCTTACATGGTAGCTCAGAATAGAGGTGTTAGTATGGAAAAAGTATTTAAAGGATAAAAGGAGGATAACATGTCAACAATTAAGATTAAACAGACTAAGAGTAGAATTGGTGCTCCTAAGAATCAGAAAAGAATTCTTGATTCTCTGGGTCTGCACAAGCTGAATCATACTGTTGAACACACTGATAGTCCTTCTATCCGTGGTATGGTAGAGAAAGTGAAGCACTTGGTTACCATTGTTAAGTAATTATTTGTAGAATATAAAAAGAATTACAATATGGATTTAAGTAATTTGAAACCTGCTGCAGGATCTACTTCTTCAAGAAAGAGAATCGGTCGTGGCCCAGGATCTGGTTTGGGTGGTACTTCAACAAGAGGAACCAAGGGTGCTAAGTCAAGATCAGGCTATAAAAAGAAAATCGGTTTTGAAGGTGGTCAGATGCCTCTTCAGCGCCGAGTACCGAAATTTGGCTTTAAGAACATTAACCGTGTAGAATATAAAGCAATTAACCTGGATACAATTCAAGCGCTTGCTGAAACGAAGAATTTGCAGACTGTTGATATCAATGAATTGGTGAAGGCAGGATTTATTTCTTCAAAGCAGTTGGTAAAAGTATTAGGTAAAGGAACCTTGACCGCTAAGTTAGAAGTAGCAGCTCATGCTTTCTCAAAGACTGCAGAGGCCGCTATCGTAGCTGCTGGAGGTAAGGTTGTAAAACTCTGATTCGATGAGAAAAGCTATTGAAACATTAAAGAATATATGGAAGATCGAGGACCTGAGACAAAGGATCCTCATCACCGTATTGTTTGTAGCAATATACCGTTTCGGTTCTTATGTAGTGTTGCCAGGTATTAATCCTTCAATGCTGACACAATTGCGTGAACAAACAAGTGAGGGCCTTTTAGCCTTGTTAAACATGTTTTCCGGTGGAGCTTTTTCTAATGCATCTATTTTTGCATTGGGAATTATGCCCTACATCTCTGCCTCAATCGTTATCCAGCTGCTGGGTATCGCAGTTCCATATTTCCAGAAACTGCAGCGTGAGGGTGAGAGTGGCAGAAGAAAGATGAATCAGTATACTAGATACTTGACTATCTTTATCCTGCTAATTCAGGGACCTTCTTACCTATTAAACTTGAAATATCAGGCTGGTCCATCCTTAAATGCTTCTTTAGATTGGACTCTGTTTATGTTTACTTCAACCATCATCTTGGCTGCAGGTAGTATGTTCATACTTTGGCTGGGTGAAAGAATCACTGATAAGGGTGTAGGTAATGGTATCTCTTTCATTATCTTGATTGGTATCATTGCTCGTCTGCCTCAGGCTTTCTTCCAAGAAGTTGTATCTCGTATTACTGAAAAGACCGGTGGTTTGGTTATGTTCTTGATTGAGATTGTCATTTTGCTGATAGTCACAGCCTTGGCAATTCTTTTGGTTCAAGGTGTAAGAAAAGTACCTGTACAGTATGCTAAGAAAGTCGTAGGTAATAAGCAAGTAGGTGGTGCACGCCAGTATATCCCTTTGAAGGTAAATGCTGCTAATGTGATGCCTATCATCTTTGCTCAGGCCATTATGTTTATTCCAATCTCTTTGATTGGTTTTACAGACCTGAATAATTCTAGCAGTTTCCTGCGCGCTCTTACTGACTCGAATAGCTTCTGGTACAACTTTATCTTTGCAGTATTGAACATTCTGTTTACTTACTTTTATACTGCTATTACGATTAACCCCACTCAAATGGCAGAGGACATGAAGAGGAACAATGGCTTCATACCTGGTGTTAAACCTGGTAAGAAGACTGCTGACTATATTGATGATATTATGTCACGTATCACTTTACCAGGTGCTCTCTTCTTGACTTTCATTGCTATTATGCCTGCTTTTGCTGGACTGTTTGGTGTTCAGACTGAGTTCGCCCATTTCTTCGGTGGAACTTCATTGCTGATTACCGTGGGTGTTGTTCTTGACACATTACAGCAGGTTGAGAGTCATTTGCTGATGAGGCATTATGATGGTTTGCTCAAATCTGGTCGTATCAAGGGTCGTAGTGCTGGCATTGCAGCTTATTAATTTCTGATTATATGGCAAAACAGTCAGCAATAGAGCAAGATGGAGTAATAGTTGAAGCATTGTCAAATGCAATGTTTCGCGTAGAATTGACTAATGGGCATGAAATAACCGCTCATATCTCTGGCAAGATGCGTATGCATTACATTAAAATATTGCCAGGAGATAAGGTGAGGGTTGAGATGTCTCCTTATGATTTGTCAAAAGGTAGAATTTCATTTAGATATAAATAAAAAGATATGAAAGTTAGAGTATCCTTAAAGAAGCGTACGCCAGACTGTAAGATTGTGCGTCGTCGTGGCGTTCTTTATGTAATTAATAAGAAGAATCCTAAGTATAAACAGCGTCAAGGATAATAATATTATTTTTGCAAAGAAATAATTAAGTATATGGCTATAAGAATAGTTGGTGTAGATTTGCCTCAGAATAAGAGAGGCGAGATTGCGTTGACCTATATTTTTGGAATAGGTCGCAGTAGTTCAGCAAAAATCTTGGAAGCTGCAGGTGTTGATAAAGACCTGAAGGTAAAAGACTGGACTGATGATCAGGCTGCTAAGATTCGTGAAATCATAGCTGCAAACTACAAAGTGGAAGGTGATCTTCGCTCTGAAGTACAAATGAACATCAAGCGCCTGATGGATATCGGTTGCTATCGTGGTGTTCGTCACCGTTTGGGTCTCCCTGTTCGTGGACAGAGCACTAAGAATAATGCTCGTACACGTAAGGGTAGAAAGAAGACAGTTGCTAACAAGAAAAAGGCTACTAAATAATTAATTTGATATGGCAAAAAAAACAGTTGTAGCAAAAAAGAAAGTTGTTAAAGTAGATGCAATGGGACAGTTGCATGTTCATTCATCATTCAACAACATTATCGTCTCTCTGGCAAACAGCGAGGGCCAGATTATCTCATGGTCTTCTGCAGGCAAGATGGGATTCAGAGGTTCTAAGAAAAACACTCCTTACGCAGCACAGATGGCTGCACAGGATTGTGCAAAGGTTGCTTATGACCTCGGTTTGAGAAAGGTTAAGGCATATGTAAAGGGCCCAGGTAACGGACGTGAGTCTGCTATCCGTACCATTCATGGTGCAGGTATTGAAGTTACTGAGATTATAGACGTAACTCCATTGCCACATAACGGATGCCGTCCTCCTAAGAGACGTAGAGTATAATTTATTATTGATTTGAATTTAAATTGAGATAAAATGGCTAGATATACTGGACCAAAAACAAGAATCGCACGTAAGTTTGGAGAGCCTATTTACGGCCCTGATAAAGTTCTTGCAAAAAGGACAAACCCTCCTGGACAGCATGGTGCTTCACGCAAGAAGACTTCTGAATACGGTATTCAGTTACGCGAGAAACAGAAAGCAAAATACACTTATGGTGTGCTGGAAAGACAGTTCCGCAATATGTTTGAGAAAGCAGCCAAGAAGAAGGGTATTACAGGTGAGATCCTTTTGCAGTTGCTGGAGAGCCGTCTTGACAATGTAGTTTATCGTTTGGGAATTGCACGTACCCGCGATGCTGCTCGTCAGTTGGTAAGCCATCGTCATATTGTTGTTGACGGTGAGGTAGTAGGTATTCCTTCATACCATGTTAAGCCAGGTCAGTTGGTTGGCGTTCGTGAGCGCTCTAAGTCTCTCGAGGTAATTGCCGACTCATTGGCTGGTTTCAACCATAGTAAGTATCCTTGGCTTGAGTGGGATGAGACTTCAAAAACAGGCAAGTTGTTGCATGTTCCTGAGAGAGCTGACATTCCTGAAAACATCAAGGAGCAGTTGATCGTAGAGTTGTATTCTAAATAATGATTATTTCATGTCGATATTAGCATTTCAAAAACCTGAAAAAGTTCTGATGTTGGAAGCAGACTCAAGGTTTGGAAAATTTGAGTTCCGTCCTTTAGAGCCAGGCTTCGGTATTACAATTGGTAATGCCTTGCGTCGCATTCTGCTTTCCTCATTAGAGGGCTTTGCAATCACTACCGTTAAAATAGACGGAGTTGAGCATGAATTCTCAAGTGTTAAGGGTGTTAGAGAAGATGTTACGAACATTATTCTTAACTTGAAACAGGTGAGATTCAAACAAGTAGTTGAAGAATATGAAACTGAAAAAGTAAATATTACTGTTGAAAATTCTCCTGTCTTTAAGGCAGGTGACATCGGCAAATATTTGTCTGGATTTGAAGTGTTAAATCCCGAATTAGTGATTTGTCATTTACAAGATAATGCTACGATGCAGATTACGCTGACCATTAACAAGGGGCGTGGTTATGTTCCTGCAGAGGAGAACCAAATTTACTGCAACGACGTTAATGTGATAGCAATCGATTCGATTTACACCCCAATCCGCAATGTCAAGTTTACTGTTGAACCTTTCCGTGTTGAGCAGAAAACCGATTTCGACAAGTTGACACTTGAGATTGCAACTGATGGTTCCATACACCCGAAGGATGCTTTGAAAGAAGCAGCAAAGATTCTTATTTATCACTTTATGTTGTTCTCTGACGAGAAGATAACGTTAGAGGCTACTGATGCTGACAATAATGAAGAATTTGATGAAGAAGTTCTGCACATGCGTCAATTGTTGAAAACCAAACTTGTTGACATGGATCTCTCAGTTCGTGCTCTCAATTGCTTGAAGGCTGCTGATGTAGAGACATTAGGTGACTTGGTTCAATACAATAAGACCGACTTGTTGAAATTCAGAAACTTCGGTAAGAAATCGCTCACCGAGCTTGATGATTTGCTCGCGAGTCTGAATCTGTCGTTTGGAATGGATATTTCTAAGTATAAATTAGATAAAGAATAAAAAATGAGACATAATAAAAAATTTAACCATTTAGGCCGTACTGCTTCTCATAGAGGCGCTATGTTGGCAAACATGGCTTGCTCTTTGATCAAGCACAAAAGAATCACTACGACCGTTGAGAAGGCTAAGGCATTAAAAAAATATGTTGAGCCTCTGATTACTAAGTCTAAGAATGATACTACCAACTCTCGCCGAGTTGTGTTTAGCTATCTTCAGGACAAATTTGCTGTAACCGAGTTGTTCAAGGAAATTTCTGTCAAGATTGCAGATCGTCCGGGAGGATATACTCGTATTATCAAGACAGGTCATCGTTTGGGCGACAATGCTTCAATGTGTTTCATTGAGCTGGTTGACTATGACGAGAACATGGCTAAGGACACAGTTAAGAAGTCTACTCGCACACGCCGTCGTTCTAAGAAGGCAGCTGCTGAAGTTGTTGAGGCTGTGGCTGAGGCTCCAAAGGCAGATGAGGTTGCAGCTGATGACGAAAAAAAAGCTGAATAAACCAACTATCTTTGATAATATTGAAAGTCGCCTTAGTGATAAGGCGACTTTTTTTTATATTTTATACATTACATTCTTGTTTGTGTGAAGATAATCAACTAATTTTACGTCCAAATAATATGTTGGCGATATGAAGAAGATAATATATTTTTTTGTTTTATCATTTTGGGCTATTTCTTTATCAGCACAAGATAAAATGTACACAACCTATGATGAATTAATGCGTGATGGAGGGGATGTGGTTACTACTCTTAATAAGTCGAAACGAAGTAAGAATCAAATTTATCTTTCTCCTGGTGCTGATTATGAAATATATTCTAAAGGGAATAAAGCACTGACAAAATACCTTAAGAAAAGATGTTATGCCGTCCGCTTGAACGACACTATATATGTTAACTGCAAGCAATTGAAATATAAGAAATATCGTTTCGGTAATTGGTATGCACAGGCTGAAATCATCGGAGGCAATGTTTATTTTCAGGCTCAACCTTTAGGACAAATTGCTACAAGTACCTTAGTCCCCAAAGAAGGTTCTAAGTTAGGAGGTGCAGTCGGCGATGCAATTAATGCCAGTGGCTTGGATGCAAAAGTTTATTATGTCATAAATCCATCTACTGGGCTAGCCGATTTTGTAGGTAAAGAGATGATGTCAAAGCTACTTTCCTCTAACCCAGTACTACTAGAGGAATTCTCAAATGAAAATAGCGAGAGAGCTGATGTTATAGGTAAGTATCTTCAGCAATTGCGTTGAAAAATCGCATATATCATATAGCCATTCTTCTGCTGCTTCTAATGAGCAGCTTGTTGTTGTTAGGGTTGCTCCCGCAAGTCACTGTATTCGGACATCCGTTGCGTAAGGTAAATGTGTTGTCTGACCTTTATCCAAATACAGATACTTCTGAACTTTCAGCTGTTGATTCAACCCTTTTACTACCTCCACCTCCTAAACCCGTTTTTGTCGATACATGCCGTACAGGTATGGTGTGTATTGAGGATTATAGTGATACTACTTTACGAGGTATGCATCCGTTTTATCAGGCTCTCGATGAGTTAGCACACTATCCTCGCATGGTGCGTGTTGCTTACTATGGTGATTCTTTTGTGGAGGGTGACATCTTAACCTCTGATTTACGCGAGATGCTTCAAAAAAGATATGGTGGGCGTGGCATAGGTTATACTCCTATCACCTCTATATCATCAGGTTTTAGGGTAACTGTTCGCCAGTCATCTAGAGGCTTTTCACGTCATTCCATCATGGATACTATAGCTTTTGATCGTTCATTGCAAGACGTTTCTAATCATTATTTCAAAGCTGATTCTACTGCCAGTATTCGTTTTAGTGGACAGACCCGTAACTATGCCTATCTTGATACTTTTGCTCGTGCATCATTCTTTTTTATTCCAGATTCGTCTGTTACCATCACTGCAGCAGTCAATGGTAAGAACGTATTAGATAAAGAGTTTGAAGGAGATCAGTTACAGATGGCTGAAGTTGAAGGTAAGATAGGCAATGTAACTTTTACCGTCCTAGAATCCGATTCCAGTGCTCTATTTTATGGTGTAGCTATGGACGATAAATCGGGCGTAGCCCTTGATAACTTTTCCATGAGAGGTGCTTCGGGTCTGAATGTTCGTTCTATCCCAGCTAAGATGATGCGTCGTTTTTATCAACTTCGTCCCTATGATTTAGTTATTCTCCATTATGGACTTAATGTAGCCACTCAGCGTGGCACTAATTACGATAATTATATTCGAGGAATGCAAACTACCATACAGCATATCAAGGAATACTATCCTGGTGCAGGCATATTGGTGGTGAGTGTGGCTGATCGTGATTATAAGACCAATGAGGGTGAGATAGAAACCATGCCTGGTATTCGCAACCTTGTGCGATACCAACAAAACCTTGCTGCCCAAGAGAGTGTAGCTTTTTGGAACTTGTTTGAAGCTATGGGTGGTAATGCAAGCATGAAAAACTTAGTTGAAGCCAAACCTGCCAAGGCTAATTATGATTATACTCATATCAATGCAAATGGTGGTAAGTACTTAGCTAAATTACTATTTGATGCTTTGGTTTACGGCAAAGATCAATACGACAGGAGGCGTGCTTATGAAACGTCTCGTTAAACGATTCTTGTGGATTTTGTTACTGGGATTCGCATTGCAAGCTAAGTCGCAAGATGCTCTACCAGTAATAGCTGCCATTGATCGTGGCATTGTAACTATTGACTCTTTGGCACGATATGGGGAATTGCAAGATACACTGCCCGTTCCACAGGTTGTCATGCCTAAGTCCTTTCTTCGTACAAAAGAAAATGAGATAGTTGATAGCTTAGGTATTCTTGCTCCCTTTTGGGAGAAAGTTCGACAAATAAGGCGTAATAAATCCAATGCCATTTTACGTGTCCTCCATGTAGGCGATAGCCATATACGTGGTCACATTCTGCCTCGAACTGCAGGTGATTCGCTGCAATTGCTAGTGGGGCGGCTTACCTATACCGATATGGGCATTAATGGTGCTACTTGCGAAACGTTTTCCACTCTTGAGCGGATACGAGGCATACAAGCTGAGCACCCAGATCTACTTATCCTTTCTTTTGGCACTAATGAAAGCCATAATCGTGGCTATAATGCTTTGCGTCATTACCAGCAGATGGATATTTTTATACGCATGTTGCGTACTGCTATGCCAGGAGTGCCTATTCTTATGACTACTCCTCCTGGTTCTTACCAAGGGAGACGTCGGGCTTACTCTCTAAACCCTCGAACGGCAAAAGCCGTGCAAACTATTCATCTTTTTGCTCATGACAATGGCATTGCCGTTTGGGATATGTTTACCATTGTTGGAGGTGCTAGTCGGGCTTGTCTTAATTGGCAGAGTGCGGGGATGATGCGCCCCGATCATGTACATTATACTGTAGAAGGTTATACGTTTCAAGGACAGTTACTATATCAAGCCATTGTGAAAGCTTATAACGATTATGTGGGATACCGTTAAAGATATATTAACTTACCATGCTACTGAGCCTATGCTCTTTAGTAGTGGCTTGTTCCTGTGGCTTTTTGCAGGCTTTTTCTGTATTTACCTGTTACTGAGGAAACACACCACAGCTCGCTTGCTATTTGTGTTGATTTTTTCTTACTATTTTTATTATAAGAGTAGTGGAACTTATTTCTTTTTGCTGGCTATCGTTACCATTAGTGATTTCTTTATTGCTCGATGGATGAACAATATTGAAAATAGATTTAGCCGTAAATGTCTCGTTTCATTGAGTTTACTCGTCGATTTGGGATTATTATGTTACTTTAAATATACTAATTTCTTAGGTCAAATATTGGCTTCTATAACACAAGGTCATTTTGAACCATTGGATATTTTTTTGCCAGTAGGCATCTCCTTTTTTACCTTCCAATCGCTTAGTTATACCATTGATGTTTATAGGCGTCAAATCAAGCCTCTCGAGAATTTGCTTGACTATGCTTTTTATGTTTCATTCTTCCCTCAACTGGTAGCAGGGCCTATTGTTAGAGCGAAAGATTTTATTCCCCAAATTCGGCAGCCTCTATTTGTCACAGACGAAATGTTTGGTCGCGCTATTTTTCTTATTGTGGCTGGGCTCTTTAAGAAGACTGTTATTTCTGACTATATCAGTATTAACTTCGTCGATCGTGTTTTCGATAATCCTTTGCTCTATTCTGGCGTAGAAAATCTAATGGCTGTTTATGGTTATACTCTGCAGATTTATTGCGACTTCTCTGGCTATAGTGATATGGCTATTGGCATTGCATTGCTTTTAGGTTTCCATTTTAATATAAACTTCAATTCTCCTTATAAATCAGCTTCTGTCACTGAGTTCTGGCATCGTTGGCACATCTCACTTTCCTCTTGGTTGCGTGATTATCTCTATATCTCTCTTGGAGGGAACCGTAAGGGAAAGTTACGCCAGTACATCAATCTTATTATTACTATGTTCCTCGGAGGATTATGGCATGGAGCTGCATGGAATTTTATACTGTGGGGATTGATGCACGGTATCGCATTAGCGTTTCATAAAGGTTACCGTACTCTTTTGGGACGTAGAAAAGATGATGAAAGTCATGGATGGCGTCGTTTCTTTGCTGTGCTTCTCACTTTCCATTTTGTGTGCTTGTGTTGGATTTTTTTCCGCCAGAACGATTTTGCTTCTAGTATAGACATGATAAACCAAATTGTAAATCAGTTCTCACCAAGTGTTTTGCCACAATTGCTCACAGGTTATTGGCTTGTTTTTTCACTTATGCTGCTTGGCTATGTTTTACATTTTCTACCTGATAGTTGGGAGCGGGCATGCTTACGTTTTGTAACCTGGTTGCCATTATTTGGTAAGGCTTTACTTTTGGTAATGGTTATTTATTTAGTTATCCAGATGAAGAGTGCAGAAATACAACCTTTTATCTATTTTCAGTTCTGATTATTCGTGAATAACAGGTATTTCACGCCTATTTCTTTTTTATTTTAAAAAAAAAGTATTAAATTAGCAAGCAATTTATTAATAACCTTAAATTTAATGAGAATATGGCTTCAAGAAGAGACTTCCTGAAAACAACATCGTTGCTTTCTGCTGGATTGGCTTTTAATGGCATGGATATCCT
Organism: Bacteroidaceae bacterium; assembly: GCA_024682035.1. Taxonomy (GTDB): domain Bacteria; phylum Bacteroidota; class Bacteroidia; order Bacteroidales; family Bacteroidaceae; genus Bacteroides. The sequence goes on along the minus strand of JAIKZS010000142.1, from coordinate 26,781 downwards.
GGCTAAAAACATTCATGTGCAACAACCCAACATTGACAAGGTGAAAATAGCCTATATAGGTATTGGTAATCGTGGCGAGCAAGACATTAGCGAGTTTGAAAAGACCGGAATGGTTGAAGTGGTGGCTCTCTGTGACGTTGATATGGGCAATATACAGACTGAGAAGGTGATGAATAAGTATCCTAATGCTAAGCGTTTCAAAGACTTCCGCGAAATGTTTGAGAAGGTTGGTAATGAATTCGAGGCTGTGTGTATAGCTACTCCAGACCATTCGCATTTTCCTATAGCGATGCTTGCTCTCTCTGAAGGAAAGCACGTGTATGTAGAGAAACCTATGAGTCGTACCTTTATAGAGGCAGAGCTTATGATGCAAATGGCTCGCAAGAATCCACAGCTTGCAACACAGGTAGGTAACCAAGGTCACTCTGAGGCAAACTATTTCCAATTTAAGGCATGGCAAGAAGCTGGCATCATTAAAGATGTTACCGCTGTAGTGGGGCATATGAATAATGTACGGCGTTGGCATAAGTGGGACAGCAATATCACTCGTTTTCCAGAAGCTGACCCCATGCCACCCACAATGGATTGGGATACTTGGCTCTGTGCTCTTCCATACCATGATTATAGTGAAAAGTTCCATCAGGGCAATTGGCGTTGCTGGTACGATTTAGGTATGGGTGTTTTGGGTGATTGGGGCGCTCACATTCTTGATAGTGTACACGAGTTCCTTAATTTAGGCTTGCCTTATCAGATTAAGATGGTTCGTGCAGAAGGTCATAATGATTATTTCTATCCATATTCATCTACTATATTGTTCCGTTTTGCAGCTCGAGGCAATATGCCACCAGTAGATATTACTTGGTACGATGGGCTTGACAATCAGCCGCCATTGCCAGAAGGTTTTGGTAAATCAGAATTAGCTGCTAACATTCCTGGTACCAACCAAGGTGAATATCGTGATGCAGGTCTTAATCCTGGTAAGATTATATACACCAAAGACCTTATTTTTAAGGGAGGGAGTCATGGTAGCACTCTTTCCATTATTCCCGAAAAACGTGCCAAAGAAATGGAAGGCATGCTGCCGAAAGTACCAGAAAGTCCTTCAAACCACTATGTTAACTTCCTTCGTGCTGTTCGTGGTGAGGAGAAGACACGCTCACCGTTTGAAATTAATGGTGTTTTAAGTCAGGTATTCTGCTTAGGTGTTATTGCACAGCGTCTCAATGCTGATCTTTATTTTGACACCCGTTTGAAGCAGTTCACCAATAACCATTTTGCCAATGCTATGCTTGCTGGCTCACTGCCTCGTAAGGGTTGGGAATATTTCTATAATTTATAAAAGAAATGTTATTATGAAAAAATTATTATTCTTTGTTTATTTATTGGTAGCAACCTTCTCTCTTCATGCACAAGTAAAAGCAGAAGCGGGTGATAATACGCTAACGAAAGAAGAAATTCGAGATGGTTGGAAACTACTTTTCGATGGAAAAACTACACAGGGGTGGCGCAGTGCAAAAGCTGAAACCTTTCCTGAAGGTGGCTGGGAAGTCGCAAATGGTATTCTCCGTGTACTTCCAAGTAACGGTTTTGAGTCTGCTAATGGAGGCGACATCGTAACCACCCGTAACTATAGAAATTTTATTTTGAAGGTAGATTTCAAAATTACACCAGGAGCCAATAGTGGCATCAAGTATTTCGTAAATACTGAACTGAACAAAGGTCCTGGTTCAGCTATAGGTTGCGAGTTTCAGATTCTTGACGACGATTTGCATCCCGATGCCAAGTTAGGTGTTAATGGTAATCGCAAACTTGGGGCATTGTACGATTTAATTCCTGTTTCTGATGACAAGCCTTTTAACAAAGACGAGTTTAATACCGCTGTTGTCATTGTGCAGGACAATCATGTAGAACATTGGCTCAATGGCACCAAACTGTTAGAATATGATCGCAACAACCAAATGTGGAATGCCTTGGTAGCCTATAGCAAGTATAAAAATTGGCCTAACTTTGGCAATGCTGCTGAAGCTCCTATCCTTTTGCAGGATCATGGTAATGAGGTATTCTATAAAAATGTCAAGATAAAGGAACTTCCTTGATGTAAGTGTTGATCCTTAATATAATTGAGATAGGCAGAGTTTTCTCTGCCTATCTTGTTTTATTAGTGAGCTTGTAAATGTATGCTATATCGAGTGCCTGCAATATACTATATCGAGTGGCCACGATATAATATATCTTGGAGTCTCAATATACTATATCGAGTGGCTAAAAATGGCATAATGCTGGCTGGGTAATAATAAAATATCTATACGAAAATTTAGATAATTGATGATATAAAAAAAAGCACCTGCTAATTATTACAGGTGCTTTAAGTAGCGGGAGCCGGGATTGAACCGGCGACCTCATGATTATGAATCATGCGCTCTAACCAGCTGAGCTATCCCGCCATCAGCTAGACTTGAGGTCCAGTTGCGGGTGCAAAGATATAGCTTTTCTTTAAAGCAACAAAACTTTCTCGTTATTTTTTGAATAAAAAATTCATATGCTAGCTTTTTTGTACTACCTTTGTGGTCGAAGAAAGCATTTATGCTACTTTTATGCTGCATATTAAGAAACTTGACATATTTATATTGAAGAGCTTTTGTTTGCTATTTGCAGGCACCTTCTTCATTTGTCTCTTCATCTTCGAGATGCAATTCTTGTGGAGATATGTGGATGATTTGGTGGGAAAAGGATTGACTGTAGATGTACTGGCGCAGTTTTTTTTCTATGCATCGCTGACCTTGGTGCCTGCTTCATTACCATTGGCTGTGCTGTTGGCATCGCTTATTACTTTTGGTAATTTTGGCGAACGGTTTGAGTTGATTGCGATGAAAGCGGCAGGTATATCATTGATGCAGATTATGAGACCTTTGGTTGTGTTGCTTGTGTTGGTGTGTTGTATGTCATTCTATTTCCAAAATGTAATTGGACCAAAAGCTCAAACAAAATTGTGGACACTCTTGATATCGATGAGGCAAAAATCGCCAGAGTTGGATATTCCGGAGAAAGCGTTCTATGATCAGATAGAAGGTTATAATTTATATGTAGAAAGTAAGGATCGTGAAACAGGCATGCTGTATAATGTGATGATATATAATTTTGCCAATGGCTTTGATAATGCACAGATAATTCGTGCTGACTCAGGCAAGTTGGAAATGACCGAGGATAAACAGCATTTGTATTTACATCTATATAGTGGCGAGCAGTTTGAAAATTTGCAGTCACAGAATATGAAACAACAGAATGTGCCTTACCGGCGTGAAGCATTTAGTATGAAGCATGCGCTGATTGAGTTCAATGCCAATTTCAATATGATAGATGAAGGTTTTATGACCAATCAGTCGAATAGCAAGGACATGGCTCTATTGCAGGCAAGTATTGACTCTATGACCGTGTTAGTAGATAGCTTGGGAGCATTAAACTTTCAAAACAATGTAAAGACTAACTTCCGCATACACCAAGAAACGCAGCCTAAAGATTCTATAAAACTACTTGAGGCTAATGTTAGCGACTACAATGTAGATAGCATAATAAATGCTATGTCGCCTACTGAAAGACAACGCCAGCTAACCACTATGCTGAACAGTGCCAATAACCAGCAAAGTGACTGGAATATGAAAACATTGAATATTAGTCAGACCGGCTATAGCCTTAGGCGGCACATGACGGCCTGGCACGAGAAGATTACACTGTCGCTGGCTTGCTTAGTGTTCTTTTTCATAGGTGCTCCGCTTGGAGGGATTATAAGAAAAGGTGGGCTTGGTATGCCAGTTGTAATATCAGTGTTGATATTCATTTTTTATTACATTGTTAATAACACGGGGTACAAACTTGCTCGAGACGGCAATTGGCTGGCATGGGAGGGCATGTGGTTGAGTACTGCTATACTGGCGCCAATTGGTGCTTACTTAACGTATAAGTCGAATAATGACTCGGTGGCATTAAACATTGATACTTATAAAGAATTCTTTAAAAGGTTCTTAGGAATGCGTGCAGAGAGGAATATTACGCGTAAAGAAGTGATTATTCTTGATCCTGATTACCAGACTTTACCACATGCATTACAAGATTTGACTGACAAAGTCTTAGCTTATACGGGGAAACACAATTTGAGACGGCCATCAAACTATATGAAATTCTGGATGGGTGGTCAGCAAGACATTGAGATAGATTTCATATACGAGCAGCTTGAGACGTTGATAATGGATATGGCAAACTCACGCAACAATTACTTGTTGTTGGCGTTGAATAACTATCCTGTAATGTCGCCTCATGCGCATTTGAGACCTTTCAAGAAAAAATGGTTAAATATGGTTTGTGGAATAGTGCTTCCCGTGGGCTTGTTTCTTTTTTTCCGCAGTTGGTCCTTTAGGGTTAGATTAGCTAACGACCTAGCTCAGGTAGTGAAGACCAATCAGGAGATAATAACGATTATCAATACAAGAATATTAACAGAAAACTGAGAGATATGGAAAAAGTAAAAATGGACACCATTGAAGAGGCTATACAAGAGATAAAAGAGGGTAATCTAGTAGTGGTTGTAGATGATGAAGATCGTGAAAATGAAGGTGATCTGATTATTGCAGCAGAAAAGATAACTCCCGAGAAGGTAAATTTCATGCTTAAGCATGCGCGTGGCGTATTGTGTGCTCCTATAACGATTTCAAGATGTGAGGAGTTGAATTTACCTCACCAGGTGATAGACAACACTTCCATGCTTGGCACTCCGTTTACTGTGACCATTGATAAACTGGCTGGATGTACTACTGGTGTTTCGGCGGCAGATCGTGCAGCGACAATTAAGGCCTTGGCTGATCCAACTGCAAAGCCAGAAGATTTCGGCCGTCCTGGGCATATCAATCCACTGTATGCGCAGGATAAGGGAGTTCTAAAGCGTGCTGGGCACACAGAGGCTGCCATAGATTTGGCGCGTTTAGCTGGACTATATCCTGCTGGTGCGTTAATGGAGATAATGAACGATGACGGTACTATGGCTCGCCTGCCAGAGTTGCGTCGTTTTGCTGATAAATATGATCTGAAGTTAATCAGTATACAAGACCTAATTGCCTATCGTCTTAACGAAGAATCAATGGTTGAGCGTGGCGTAGAAGTGAATATGCCTACCGAGTATGGCAACTTCAAGCTGATACCTTTTAAGCAGAAATCTAATGGTTTAGAGCATATCGCTTTGTTCAAAGGAACTTGGGAACCTGATGAGCCTGTCTTGGTAAGAGTACACTCCTCCTGTATGACGGGTGATATATTTGCTTCACGTCGTTGCGATTGTGGAGAACAACTTCATAAGGCTATGCAGATGATAGAGAAAGCAGGAAAAGGTGTTGTGATATATTTGAATCAAGAAGGTAGAGGTATTGGATTGATGGATAAGATTCGTGCTTACAAGTTACAAGAGGAAGGCATGGATACTATTGATGCCAACATTTGTCTCGGACATCTTGCCGATGAGCGTGACTATGGTGTAGGAGCACAGATATTGCGTGATTTGAATGTGCATAAGATGCGATTGTTGACTAATAATCCAGTAAAGCGCGTGGGACTTGAGGCTTATGGATTGGAAATAATAGAAAATGTTCCTATAGAAGTTACACCAAATCCCTATAATGAGCGATATTTAAGAACAAAGGCAGATAGGATGGGACATAATTTACATTTTTAGTAGCCTGTACCATCCCTTTAAATTGAAACAAAAAAAGTAATAATATGAAGGAACTATCAAATCGTTTGAACAGCTTGTCACCATCGGCAACGCTGGCCATGTCTCAGAAAAGTTCTGAGTTGAAGGCGCAAGGTATTGACATAATCAACCTCAGTGTTGGTGAACCTGATTTTAATACGCCTGCCCATATTAAGGAAGCTGCTAAGCAGGCGATTGACGACAATTATTCACGCTATTCTCCTGTTCCTGGTTATCCGGCACTTCGCGAAGCCATTGTGAAAAAACTAAAGCAGGAAAATGGCTTGGACTATACACCAGCCCAGATTAGTTGCTCCAATGGCGCAAAGCAGTGTGTTTGCAATGCTGTACTTGCTTTGGTGAATAAGGGTGACGAGGTAATTGTACCAGCCCCATATTGGGTGAGTTATACTGAAATGGTGAAACTGGCAGAGGGTACACCTGTAATTGTTTCTGCAGGGATTGAGCAAGATTTCAAGATGACGCCTGCACAGTTAGAAGCAGCCATAACTCCAAAGACTAAGGCCTTAATATTATGTTCTCCTTCTAACCCAACGGGGTCTGTGTATGGGAAGGATGAGTTAAAAGGATTGGCTGAGGTGTTGTTAAGACATCCACAAATATATGTAATCGCTGACGAGATATATGAGCACATCAACTATATTGGTCATCACGAGAGCATAGCTCAGTTTGCTGAAATAAAAGACCGTGTGGTAATTATCAATGGCGTTTCTAAGGCCTATGCCATGACAGGTTGGCGAATTGGTTTTGCAGCTGCTCCCGAATGGATTATTAAGGGTATGAATAAGCTGCAGGGGCAATACACTTCTGGCCCATGCTCTGTTTCACAGAAGGCAGCAGAGGCTGCATACCTAGGATCACAGGATTGCGTGGAAGATATGCGCCAAGCATTTGAGCGCCGTCGTGATTTAATAGTGAAACTCTGCCAAGAGATTCCTGGATTGGAGGTGAATGTACCCCAAGGTGCTTTTTATTTATTCCCTAAATGCAGTAGTTTCTTTGGGAAACGTGCAGGTGATCGGCTCATAAAAGATGCCGATGATTTGGCTATGTATCTATTAGAAGTAGGCCATGTGGCTTGTGTTAGTGGTGCTGCCTTTGGTGATCCTAATTGCTTCCGTATGAGTTATGCTACTAGCGATGAGAATATTGTAGAGGCCATTTCTCGCATTAAGGAAGCGTTAGCAGCGTTGAGATGAGGAATCGTTAATCATGTATAAAGAAAAAGGGAGAAGTAATTCTCCCTTTTTCTTTATTAATTTTCAATCAGTTGAAAATTATTCTGGATGAATTGCTTCGCTTGGGCAAGCAGCTGCACAAGTGCCGCAATCAACACATTCATCAGCATTGATAACATACTTGCTGTCACCAGCAGAAATTGCACCGATTGGGCACTCGCCCTCACAAGTACCACACATAACGCAATCGTCAGAAATTACATAAGCCATAGTCTTTCAAATTTTAAAGATTCGTATCAAATATTATTTATAACCACTTTTATAATTATTCCCAATGCTATTTACTGCATTAGTTCAAGGCAAAGATACTTTTTTTCTTAATACGGTGTAACATCATTGCCATAAATATGGAGTTATTTATATTTCTTCTAAATTAGCTTAACTCTAAACCTAGGTTGTCACGCAACTGTGCCAGCCATGGATTTTTCTCAGCCATCTTCAAGTATTGTTCATAGCGACTAAGTGACCTCGCGTTTAATGGCAATTCTTTTACAACAACATGAGGCTCAAGCAAATAATTCTGTAAATCTTTCTGCATGAATTTTCGTATATCTATCATCATGTCGTTTAACTGCTTGGCATTAAGCTCGTTTTCTACGCAAATTTCCATCTGCGTATCTTCAATAAGGGTAATGCGCATATCAGTCATACGGGTTTTAAGAGCAATTAGCTCATGAGGTAGTTGGTTTGCAAAGCGTTGCCAGCTAGCTTCCACCATCTCTTGTGTAAGAGGCTTGTTTTCTACGTGTTGAATATGCTCTTTAAGCTCATCTGCAGTTCTTTCCTTTTCGGGTTGAGCTCGTTTAATAGACACACCTAATTGATTGATAGATGAGATGGTCTTAGTTTTTGGGTCAGGAGCTTGAGTCTGTTTGAATATAGACTCTCTCGACGTCGGTTGAGGCTTAACAATAGTTTCCTGTTTTTTTGCCTGCGGTGTTACTATTGCTTGTGCTGCCGACTGTTGAGTTGTCTGCTGAGCATTATTAAATATGGGTTTTATTGTTTGCTTAGGGGCACGCCCCCCATAGGGTGAGTCATCGTTGTCTTGTGTAAGTTGGGCCAACTGAATGAGTGTGCATTCTATCAAAAAACGTTTGTTACGTGCGTTGCGGTAATTAAGTCCACAATCGCTGCACAGTTTCATAGCCTTATAAAGAAAAGGTAATGGAGCACGTTGTGCTTGTATCTTGTATTGTTCGCGTATATTAGCACCTACTTCTAACAAGCTTAACGTAACAGTGTCTTTGCTTACCAGCAAATCTCTGAAATGACTACCCAATCCGCTTACGAAATTGCTGGCATCAAAGCCTTTATTCAGTACTTCGTTAAGTAGAAGCAGACTATTTGTGACATCGTTATGCAGCAAAAAGTCTGTTAACTTGAAGTAATATTCATAGTCTAATACGTTTAAGTTCTCAATCACGCTTTGGTAAGTAATGTTCCCTTGAGTGAAACTTACAACTTGGTCGAATATTGACAAAGCATCGCGCATACCACCATCTGCTTTTTGAGCAATCACATTCAAAGCTTCTAGCTCATAGCTTATATGTTCTTTTTTAGCTACATTGGCCAAGTGGTCTACCGTATCCTGCACCCCAATACGGTTAAAGTCGTAAATCTGGCAGCGTGAGAGGATAGTAGGAAGAATCTTCTGCTTCTCAGTAGTGGCTAAGATAAAAATAGCATGACGGGGTGGCTCCTCCAAGGTCTTGAGAAAGGCGTTGAAAGCAGCTGTAGAAAGCATGTGAACTTCATCGATGATATAAACTTTGTATTTGCCGATTTGGGGCGGTACCCTCACTTGTTCTACTAGCTGACGTATATCCTCCACCGAGTTGTTGGAAGCAGCATCTAATTCGTGGATGTTGTAAGAACGCTGTTCATTGAAAGCTCGGCAACTTTCACATTCATTACAAGCTTCACCATCAGTTGTTGGGTTTAGGCAATTAATAGTTTTTGCGAAGATACGGGCACATGTTGTTTTACCAACTCCCCTGGGGCCACAGAACAAATATGCCTGAGCCAATTTGCCGCTTGCAATCGCATTTTTCAGAGTGGTGGTAAGTGCTTTTTGGCCAATCACTGTGTCAAAAGTAGCTGGCCTGTATTTCCTTGCCGAAACTATGTAATCTTCCATATAATAATCATGCTTATGTTTGTGCAAAAATAACGTTTTTTCATCTATTATGCAAATTATTCATTTATGTTTCCGTTATTCAAGAATTATCATTATTTTTGCAAAAATCGTTAGTCAAATTTATACATCATGGACAGATTGTCGTCTTTTTGGAAATTTCTGGGTAAGCATAAATATCTCATCACGATACTTATTTTTGCTGTAATTATCGGTTTTGTTGATGAAAACAGCATCATTTACCGAATGGAACTTTCAAAGGAAGAATCAGCCATTCGCAGTGAGATAGAGAAATATCGTGAAGAATACCGTGAGAGTACTCGTAAATTAGATGAACTCAATGCCGACTCCAACTCTATAGAGCGTATTGCCCGTGAAAAATATTTTATGAAGAAGCCAAACGAAGACATTTTTGTTTTTGCTGAAGACCAAGAATGAAAAAAGAGCTTAACATATTGTTTATGTGTGGAATGGTGTTCGCTCTAATAGGTGCAGCTATTTATATTACGCATTGGCCTTATGCTCCCTACATGTTTATTGTAGGTGCAGTTACGGCTGCCATAGCACAAATCTTCGCTCAGCCCCACGTAGAAGACGTCACTTTAAAAAGACTTTATAGACAACAAATGTTTGGAGCGCTGTTCCTTGTTTTTTCTGGCATACTCATGCTATATACTCATGGCAATGAATGGATAGTTTGTTTGCTTATTGCAGCTATTCTCGAATTATACACGGCATATAGGATCCCTCAAGAAGAAAAAAAACAGAAGTAAAATCGTTTTTTTTATTCCTTAAAATGATTGTTGATTATTGGTTATATTGAGAATAAGGCAAGCATTGCTCCGTTAGGGGTGATGCTTTTTTATGACGTAAAGTTTGTTATTTAAAGGAAATAGTGGAGAGCTAGCAATGCAACATTAGTAGCGATGACGGTACCAAATCCACGGAGAATAAGTGGTTTCATGGTTTTATTGCCTCCTGAAAAGAAAAGAGCATAACACATATTAACGCAGATGTTGCTTATAATGGCCTGCATACTACATGCTGCTACTACATATACCGCAATGCTGCCAGTACTTCCCAGTAAATTCAAAATGAATGGAGTAATATCACTTAATCCTGATACGACCGAAAGGATGTGCAACCCACTGTTACCTGCGTAAATCAAAGTGTAATGGGTGACGAGGGTAAATACTACGAACAATACGGCAAAAATCAGTGCTACTTTAAATTCCAGTGGGTTACTGCTATCTGTATCGTTTTCAAATTCTACATTAGCTGCCAATTGCTGGCGGTTCTTTATATGTAAATGAATACCAACAGTGAAAGCCACAGCAGACATAATGAGCATGTAAGGCCAAATGATAAATAAAGTTTCTTTACTGAAAATCCCTATCAGTATCAAGAATCGCAAGAACATCATACTGATAGCCATCAGCATAGCTGCCACACACTCTTCTGCTTCTGCGCCTGTAGCTTCTTTGCCCTTACGAGCTAAAACGCTGATGGTAGCAGTACTACTGTATAATCCTCCTATGATACCGCTAACTAAGGTGCCTGACTTTCGGAATACATACCTTTTCAACAAATAAGAGAGGTAGCTGATACCACTTACTACTACAGTAGCCAACCATACGGTGTATGGTGTAAGGTTAATGTCTGGAAGTAAATTCTCGTCAGGTAGGATAGGCAAAATAATACCGCTGATAGCCAAAAATTTGGCTAAGGTTACCATCTCGTCATTCTTCATACGCTGCGCTAATTCTGCAAAATTGTGCTTCATTTCAATGAATAGTAATACCAGCACAACTACCATTACATAGAACCACGAAGGCTGTGTTATCACAACCGGTGGTAAGGCATAGGTAATGAGAGCAATGACAATTGTAGTTACGCCAAACAGATGGTATTGTGACTGCTTGACGTAATAGTGGATGGCCAACAAAATGCCTAATAAGGCACCTCCAAAAATATAGAGGGCATAGGTTGTAGGTTCAAGGATATAGAGCAGATAGCCTAAAATACCAATGAAAGTAAATGTACGATCTGTGCCAAACAGAATTCTTTCACTTTCTTTATTTAGGTTGAGCCTGTGAAGTGAAAGGCCTATTAGCAACGAGAAGAGGGTGACCAACAAAAAGTTGATCATCTCTTGAGGTACATATTCATTCCATTGAACACTATTCATGGTTCTCTGTCCACTTAGAATAAGGGTTCTTTCTCAAATGAGAATTATAATATCTACGGTCGCCTGTTACTTCTTGACCAATGAAGGCAGGTCTCTCGTATGGTTCGTCTTCAGAAGGAAGCTCTACCTCTGCTACTACTAAACCTTGATTCTCTCCAAAAAACTCATCTACCTCGAAAGTATGTTTGCCACTAGGCACGAGGTATCGCACCTTGTCAATCACACCAGGTTCGCAAAGTAGCATTAAGTCTTCTGCATCATGAAGGCTTATTTCTTTCTCCCATTCATAACGGCTGATTCCACTTTTGTCAGAAGGCCCTTTGATGGTAAGGTATCCCTTGTTGTCGCGGATACGTACACGCACAGTACATCTTTTACTACAAATATAGCCTTGCATAATGTGGCTATTTGAAGTAGCCAAGCGTTTGTAGCTGTTGTCGCTGACCAGGAACTTGCGCTCTATCTCAAGTGGCATATTTTATACTTGGGTTGAATAATACATAAACATCAGTACAACCAGTACTACTGCTATGATAGCAAAGCCAAACAAAAGTTGTTTTCCTTGTTTTTCCTGGCGTTTCTCACGCGCTTCTTTCTTTTGATTTCTTATAGTCTTAGCCATAATGTTAAATATTTAATTATTCATTTAATCGTTTTTGCCTGAAAACTCCATCAGATAAGCTTTGATGAATTCGTCAATTTTGCCATCCATTACCCCATTTACATCTGATGTTTGGTAGTTGGTGCGATGATCTTTTACTCGACGGTCATCAAATACATAACTGCGTATCTGCGAGCCCCATTCAATTTTCTTCTTCCCTGCCTCAACTTTGGCCTTTTCTTCATTTCGATGCTGCAACTCCTTGTCGTACAAGATAGACTTCAAGTGTTGCATGGCATTTTCTCGGTTCTTTGGTTGGTCGCGTGTTTCTGTATTCTCTATAAGGATTTCTTCCTCTTCTCCCGTATAAGGATCTTTATATTGATAACGAAGTCGCACGCCAGATTCCACCTTGTTCACATTTTGACCACCAGCACCACTGCTTCGGAATGTATCCCAGGAAACACAAGCCATATCCACTTTCACCTCAATGGTATCGTCCACCAGTGGAGAAGCGAATACGGAAGCGAATGATGTCATGCGCTTGCCCTGGGCGTTGTAGGGTGATACGCGAACCAAGCGATGTACGCCGTTTTCACCTTTTAAATATCCATAAGCGTAGTCGCCTAAAATCTCTATGGTACAAGTTTTTATGCCTGCTTCATCGCCTTCTTGAAGGTTTGAAATGGTAGTTTTATAGCCATGGGTTTCTGCATAACGTAAATACATGCGCATAAGCATGCTTGCCCAATCTTGACTTTCAGTGCCACCGGCTCCTGAGTTAATTTTCAGAACGCAGTCCATGTTGTCAGCCTCGTCGCGCAACATGTTCTTCAGTTCAAGAGCCTCGATAGCTTCTAGTACTTTGCGGTAAGCAACATCTACTTCTTCTTCTGTTACTAATTCGTCTTTATAAAAGTCAAAAGCCAACTGCAACTCTTCTGTAAGACTTGCTACCTCTTTATATCCGTTTAGCCATTTTTCCAGCTCTTTTACTTTCTTCATCTGCGCTTCTGCTGCCTTTTGGTCACTCCAAAAGTCAGGGTCATGTGTACGCAGTTGTTCCTCTTCATATTGTATCTGCTTACCTTCAATGTCAAGGTATCGGTTCAGCGCATTACATCTGTCTTTTATTTCTTTAAGTTGATCACTCGTTATCATGATAGTTTTTTGTTCCTAATTTTCTTCGTACATTTTGTCAATTAGTGCCTTGTAGTTTTCTGCAACCACTCGGCGACGTAATTTCAGGGTATTTGTAAGCTCGCCATTTTCCATGCTGAAAGGAGAAGACAGCAATGTGAATCGTTTTATTTGTTCATAATGAGCAAATTCTTGTTGCAAGGTGTCAATGCGGTTCTGAAACAAATCCAGTACCCGTTTATGCTGTAATAGTTCCTCCATAGACTGGTAAGAAATGCCCTTTTGAGATGCAAATTCTTTTAATGCCTCGTAAGAAGGTACTATCAGAGCTGATACAAATTTGCGCCCATCGGCAATGACTGCCACTTGCTCAATAAAACGGTCAATGCCTAATTTGGCCTCTAAAGCTTGTGGACTTACATATTTACCGTTGGATGTTTTCATTAAATCCTTGATGCGTTCTTTTAAGAATAAAGTGCGACCTTCTACCCAGCCTGTATCACCTGTACGGAAATATCCATCAGGAGTAAATGCTGCCTTGTTGGCCTCTTCTTTTTTATAATACCCTTTCATAATGGTAGGGCCCTTTAACAGAATTTCTTCATTCTCTGGGTCAATCTTAACCTTGAGGCTTGGGATGATTTTGCCTACAGAACCAGGAACGTAATGCTCTAATGGGAAGCAGCTTACGGTAGCAAAAGATTCGGTCAGCCCATAACCCACACACATATTGATACCCACTGCATGAACGAACTCGCACACATCATTACTTACTGCAGCACCAGCTGTAGGGAAGAACTTAGCGTTTTCCAAGCCCAATACTTTCTTTAAAGTGGAGATGACTGTCTTTTCATAGAACTTATATTGCATGCTCAGCCAAAGAGGAGGTTTTTTACCATTGTTAAGATAGTCAACGTTATATTTCTTACCTACCTTGATGGCATTTTCCATCATTGCTTTTCGTAAACCTTTTTCTGTAGCAATTTTTTGTTGTACTCCAATGTAAACTTTCTCCCAAAAACGTGGCACACTGCACATATGGGTAGGGTGTACTTCTTTGATGGCTTGTTGAATTTCCTGTGGCCTTAGGTTAACAGCAATGGTAATGCCTTCATATAGACAGACATAGCTCCATCCACGTTCAAAGATATGTGTAAGCGGTAGGAAATTCATGCTCACATCACCAGGTCTCATCTGGGCACCCAGGTGTTCATGGTGATTTCTAAACTGGTCAATTAAGCTGGAATGTAGTAGAACGACGCCTTTAGGTTCACCTGTGGTGCCACTCGTATAAAGGATGCCAATCGTGTCATCAGGCTTCCCCTTAGCTTTGCGTGCCTCCACTAAGTCATTTTTTGGAAATCCTTCTCCTAATTGTAGGAACTCATCGAAATAGATAGAAATCTTATCTTGTGGGTGACGAATTACTTTACGGTCATATATCACAATCTTTGTTAGACTGTGGCATTGCGATAGTACAGCTCTGACGGTGTCGTACTGATATTGTTCACCTACAAACAACAACTTGATATTGGCATCACTCACGATGTAATGGGTTTGGCTGGGTGATGATGTAGCATACAGAGGCACAGATACCGCACGGTTATACATGTTAGCAAAGTCGATGATGAAGCTTTCTGGCTTATTCTGCGAGAAAATGCCTACATTATCTTCTTCTTCTACGCCTAATACTGCCATAGCATTCGCTGCTTGGCGAACCTGATTTTGGAACTGTCCCCATGTAATGGTCAGCCATACACCTTTATTATCCCTATACTTTAATACTGCAAAATCGGCTCCGAATTTCTCCACTTGGAGGTCAACCAATGCAGATAAATGTTTTATTGCCATAATCAAAAACTCTTAATTTTATGCAAAGATAGCAGTTTCAGGTGAAACCATCATTTTTTATTGTGTAAATTTAATTTAATTTCTTATGTTTGCATAATAAATGTAGAAAAAAAATGAACTACGACGTAAAAATGCTTTCCGTGGAGGCTGTAGGACTGTTGAAACAGCTCATCAGCATCCCTTCTGTTAGTCGTGACGAGCAACTTGCTGCCGATTGTCTGCAAAATTATATCGAAGCCCAAGGTATGGAAACTTGTCGCAAGGGGAATAATATATGGTGCATGAGCCCAGCCTTTGATTTGAAGAAACCAACCTTGCTCCTAAATTCACATATCGATACCGTAAAACCTGTGAGTGGTTGGCTAAAAGACCCTTTTACTCCAGTGTTGGAGAGCAACGGGAAGCTTTATGGATTAGGAAGCAACGATGCTGGTGCAAGTGTTGTTAGTTTGCTGCAAGTATTTCTAGTGCTATGCAAAGGAAAGTTGTCTCATAATTTAATTTTTCTTGCTTCTTGTGAAGAAGAAGTATCGGGAAAAGGTGGCATTGAGAGTGTGCTTCCCGATTTGCCTACTATTGATTTTGCTATTGTAGGCGAACCTACCGAAATGCACCCTGCCATTGCAGAGAAAGGTTTGATGGTAATTGATGTAGAAGCTCATGGCAAATCAGGTCATGCTGCTAGAAACGAAGGCGATAATGCTATTTATAAAGTACTTGACGATATATGTTGGTTTCGTGACTATCAATTCCAGAAAGTATCACCTACTTTGGGCCCCGTTAAAATGAGTGTTACTGTAATTCATGCAGGTACGCAGCACAATGTAGTACCAGATTTATGTACATTCACTGTAGATGTGAGGAGTAACGAGTGCTACAGCAACAAAGAACTGTTTGAAGAAATAAAACAACATATTGCTTGCGTACCAATGGCTAGATCTTTCCGTCTCAACTCTACTTCAACTCCTTTAGATCATCCACTGGTTCAACGAGCTATTGCTTTAGGACGTAAACCTTTTGGGTCACCAACTCTTAGTGACCAAGCGCTTATGTCATTCCCCAGCATGAAGATGGGGCCAGGTAAAAGTGCCAGGAGTCATACTGCTGATGAATTTATTTATCTGCAAGAAATAGAAGAGGCAATAGGTTTGTATTTACAATTATTAGAGGGTGTACTTTAATGGCAAAGCATAATGACTTGGGAAAAGAAGGCGAGGAGGCTACTGTAAGGTATTTGGAAGGTAAAGGCTATGTGATACGCCATAGGAACTGGCGTTATAGGCATTGGGAACTTGACATTGTAGCTTACAAGGATGGAGAGATAAGGGTAATAGAGGTGAAAACTCGTTCAAGTGACAATTTCAAAGAACCAATTGAGGCTGTGAACCATATAAAAAGAATGCGGATAATGAAGGCGACTAATGCCTATATAAAATACTTTGATTTGGACGAACCCGTTTATTTTGACATTATCTCGTTAGTAGGTTCTGACGGCTTTTTCAAAATAGAACATATTGAAAATGCGTTTAACCTGCGGCATTATTATTAAGATATAGTATGACTACAAATTTCTCTTTTATAAAACTGGAACAGATAGATTCTACAAATCGTTATCTAACATCATTATGCGAAGAAAAACAAGATAGGGTTGCCCCTTTTACTACTGTTTTTGCCGAATTTCAATCGGCAGGAAAAGGGCAGAGGGGTAATAGTTGGGAATCTGAAAAAGGAGCTAATCTTACCTTCAGTTTTGTGTTATATCCTTCATTTTTACCAGCAAACCGACAGTTTGTTATTTCTCAAATAGTATCTCTTGGCATTGTGCGTTCTTTAAGCAAGTATGAAACTGATGGCTGTGCTATTAAATGGCCCAATGATATTTATTTCGGCGACAAAAAAATATGTGGTATATTGATAGAGGTTTATTTGGAGAATATGAATCTTGGCAGGTGCGTGTGTGGTGTTGGACTGAATGTTAATCAAGCTGTCTTTCATAGCGATGCTCCTAATCCGGTGTCATTGAGTATGATAATAGGGAAAGATGTTGATAGGATGCAGCTTCTTGAAGAAATCATGGATGAAATCCACAATCTTTATTCACAATTGGAGAATGCTGAATTAGCTGAAAAAGATTTAGCTG
Organism: Bacteroidaceae bacterium; assembly: GCA_024682035.1. GTDB lineage: Bacteria > Bacteroidota > Bacteroidia > Bacteroidales > Bacteroidaceae > Bacteroides. The sequence goes on along the minus strand of JAIKZS010000142.1, from coordinate 9,731 downwards.
ATATTTATTTTCAAAATTTATATCGTAAAGAGGGATACCATCGCTATAAAGATATCCATGGTGAGTTTTCTGCTAAGTTGTTGAATGTTGAGCCTGATGGCCGACTGATTCTTGAAGATGAAAACCAGCAGCGACGTAGCTATTTGTTTAAAGAAATACAGTATATCATTTGATATGGACGATAATTATTATATGAAAATGGCGCTCCAAGAGGCGCAAGTGGCTTTCGAGGCAGGAGAAGTACCAATAGGAGCTGTTGTAGTGTGTAAAGACCGTATCATTGCAAGAGCCCATAACCTGACAGAAATGCTGACTGATGTTACTGCTCATGCGGAAATGCAGGCAATCACGGCTGCTGCTTCAGTTTTGGGAGGTAAATATTTAAATGAATGTACGCTATATGTAACAGTGGAACCTTGCGTAATGTGTGCAGGTGCCATAGGTTGGTCGCAGTTGGGTAAATTGGTATATGGTGCATCTGACGAGAAAAAAGGTTATACGCAATTCGCATCTAAAGCACTACATCCTAAAACAAAAGTGATAAGTGGCGTTATGGTAAAAGAATGCGCAGAATTAATGAAAGTATTCTTTGCTTCAAAGCGGGCAAAACTTAATTGATTTCTTCAAAATCAACGTATTCGCCATCGTTTTTGGTGAACACTTTTTTGCGTTTTTGAGGTTGTGGGTCCTTTCGAACACTATTGTTGTGTTGATGAATCTCTTTTTGTTTTTCGCCACCAAAAACACGTCTCAGATACAAATATAGCGATCCGAGCTTTCGCAGAATTATTGTGAATAATATGCTGAGAAGTATAAAGCGAATCATTATTCAACCTTGGTATTAAAAAGACTATACATCCATATGCCAACTGACAACAAGATGTACCAGAGAATGATGAGTGCTATTCCGCCAACACCTAAACAAAGCAAAGCTAAGCTGACAGCCAAAAAGAAATATCTAATTTTATTATCTTGCCAAGTCAGGTTCTTAAATTTCAGTGAGAACATGGGTATGTCACTCACCAAAAGCCAACATGATATGGCAATAGCCAGAAACAGTCCCCACAGGGGTATCAACTCCATCAAGTCATAGTAGCCAACAACGGCAGAAGCCCAGAATAATGCATTGGCTGGCACTGGCAAACCATAGAAGGAACTCACTTGCCGACTATCATTATTGAACTTTGCTAAGCGTAGAGCTGAAAATACAGCTATTAGAAAAGCAAAGAACGGTGCTATCAACATCAAAACATTTTCTAAAATCAAATAGTTGCTTAAGAATGAATACATGATGACGGATGGCGCAAGACCGAAACTAATATCGTCGGCTAAAGAGTCGATGTCTTTTCCGATAATGGAATGAGCGTCTAAAGCCCTGGCTGCCAATCCGTCAAAGAAGTCAAATACGGCACTTAAAATAACACATAGCAAAGCATATTCGTAGAGTTGGTAAAAAGCCATTACACAACATACACAACCAGAAAAAAGGTTTAAACATGTAATGGTGTTTGGGATATGTTTGGTTATTCTATTTGCCATAAATAATTAAATTATTATGCCAGACTTGCAATGATTGTTTGATTGCCTGTAGTATATTGATTCAATGCAACCTTAACATCTGTACCCAAAGGAAGAAATACATCCACTCGAGAGCCAAACTTAATAAAACCAAGGTGCTCGTCTATATAGCAGGCATCGCCAGGAATAGCGTATGTAACAATGCGTCGAGCCATTGCGCCGGCAATTTGGCGTACTAATATTTCTACTCCTTCTGGGGTTTCAATAACAATGGAAGAACGCTCATTGTCTAAGCTTGCTTTAGGCAACCACGCTTTCATGAATTTACCATTTTGGTGACCTACTTTTTTTACTGTGCCATCAACAGGATACCAGTTAGCATGGACATTGGTAAGACTCATGAAAATGGATACTTGAATTCTTCTATCATGAAAATACTCTTTCTCTTCTACTTCTTCAACTACAACTACTTTCCCGTCAGCAGGTGCCACAACAGTTTTTGTGGTATCCTTGCCAAATAGTCTAATGGGGCAACGGAAGAAATTAACGACAATGGCATAAACTATAACGCTTATGCCGAGTACTATATAAAATGGGATTTTTGTCTCGAACCCATAGAATAGTGCTAAATTCAGTAGCAATAAGGCAAGAAAGCCTCCAATTAATGTATGTGTACCCTCTCGGTGTATATGTATTTTTTTAAGCCTTTTCATTGTATGTCAAAATTGATTTGGCATCTAAAAAATCTGGTTAAAACAAAACCAACTGCAAAATTAATCTTATTTTAATGACAAAACAAATATTTTGGGGATAAATAGACTTATAGATTTTTTTTCTTTGTTTTTTTTGGGTTTTCGATCGAAGCGTTGTACATTTGAAAATTATTAAATCTGTTATTTTTTTGTTGTATGCAGGATTTTGTTCACTTACATGTACATACATATTATTCATTGCTTGACGGACAATCAAGTATCCAGAAATTGGTAGATAAAGCCATTGCTAATGGCATGAAAGGCATGGCCATTACCGATCATGGTGTTATGTTCGGTATCAAGGAATTTCATGATTATTGTATAGATGTGAATAAAAAACGCAAAGAGAAAAAGCTTGAACCCTTCAAGCCTATTTTCGGGTGTGAGATGTATGTTGCTCGTCATGGCAGAAAAGAGGTAAAAGAAAAAGATGATAGAGGTGGTTATCACTTAATTGTACTTGCTAAAAACCAAAATGGATATAGAAATCTTATCAAGCTGGTGTCAAATGCATGGGTGGATGGATTCTATAACCGTCCGCGTACAGATAGGATAGATTTGCAAAAATACCATGAGGATTTGATTGTTTGTTCTGCTTGTTTGGCTGGTGAAGTTCCTGCAAAAATATTAAAAGGTGATATCGCAGGAGCTCGCGAAGCCATAGAGTGGTATAAAAATCTGTTTGGTGATGATTATTACCTTGAATTGCAACGTCATGAGGTGAAGGATCCTTTGATCAGGGCAAATCGTGAGACCTATCCTTTGCAGCAACAAGTGAATAAGGTACTCATTGAATTAGCAAAAGAATATGGCATAAAGTTGATATGTACTAACGATAGCCATTTCGTTGATCAGGAAAATGCTGAGGCTCATGATCATTTGCTGTGTTTGGCAACCTCTAAAGACCTGGATGATCCTAGCCGTATGCTTTATTCAAAGCAAGAGTGGTTTAAGACAAGGGAGGAGATGAATGATGTATTTGCTGATGTGCCTGAAGCATTGTCAAATACCTTGGAGGTACTCGATAAGGTTGAGGTGTATAGTCTTGACAATGACCCTATCATGCCATTCTTTCCTATACCAGAGTCTTTTGGTACTGAAGCTCAATGGCGACAGAAATTTACGGAAGAACAGCTATACAAAGAGTTCACTAGTGATGAAAATGGTGAAAATCAGCTTCCTGAAGATCAAGGGAAAAAGAAAATCGATAAATTAGGAGGCTACGATAAATTATACCGCATAAAGTTTGAGGCAGATTATTTGGCAGAATTGGCCTACTCTGGCGCAAAGAAAAGATATGGTGACCCCATTCCTGCTGAGGTGGCAGAGCGTGTTAAATTTGAATTGCACATTATGAAGACAATGGGCTTCCCTGGTTACTTCCTTATTGTGCAGGATTTCATCAATTCAGCTCGCGATGAATTGGGGGTAATGGTTGGGCCGGGCCGAGGCTCTGCAGCTGGATCTGTGGTGGCTTACTGCTTGGGTATTACGAAGATTGACCCTCTTAAATATGATTTACTTTTTGAGCGTTTCCTGAATCCTGATCGTATTTCATTGCCTGATATTGATACTGATTTTGATGATGATGGACGAGGCAAGGTACTAAAATGGGTAGAAGACAAGTATGGACATGAGAATTGTGCTCATATTATTACTTATGCCACGATGGCAACCAAAAATTCGCTGAAAGATGTTGCTCGTGTTGAGAAAGTACCATTGCAGGATGTCAATGCTTTGGTGAAGGCAATTCCAGACCGATTGCCAGAAGGCATGAAAATGAATCTTCCCAATGCTATTAAATGTACACCTGAACTTCAAGATGCAGAAAAATCAACTGATTCTCGCTTGAAGAATACAGTGAAATATGCCAAGATGCTGGAAGGCACGGTAAGAGGTACTGGTCTTCATGCTTGTGGCTTTATTATTTGTAGAGATCCTATTAGTGATCACGTTCCCGTATCTACAGCCGATGACCCTGATTTTAAAGATACTAAGACCAATTGCACACAATATGATGGTCATGTTATCGAATCTACAGGTCTGATTAAAATGGACTTCCTGGGTTTGAAAACGCTTTCTGAGTTGAAAGAAGCTGTGGCTAACATTAAACTGACCAGGGGTATTGATGTTGATTTGGATAACATCCCAATTGACGACCCCAAAACATATCAATTGTATCAGGAGGGAAGAACTGTAGGTACCTTCCAGTTTGAGTCGCAAGGCATGCAGACTTATTTAAGGCAATTGAAGCCTACTGTATTTGAGGATTTGATAGCCATGAATGCTTTGTATCGTCCTGGACCTATGGATTATATTCCTTCATTCATTGCAAGGAAAACAGGGAAAGAGCCTATTAGCTATGATTTGCCTTGCATGGAAAAATACTTAAAGGACACCTATGGTATTACGGTATATCAGGAACAGGTAATGCTTTTGTCTCGCCAATTGGCTGATTTTACTCGTGGTGAGAGCGATGCTCTGCGAAAGGCAATGGGTAAAAAGAAAAAGAAGATAGTTGATGAGATGAAGCCCAAGTTTATTGAAGGAGGTAAGAAAAATGGGCATGATCCTAAAATCCTGGAGAAAATTTGGGGTGATTGGGAAAAGTTCGCTTCTTATGCTTTCAATAAATCTCATGCTGCATGTTATTCATGGGTGGCTTTCCAAACGGCTTATCTCAAGGCAAATTATCCACCTGAGTTCATGGCTGCTATCATGAGCCGCAGAAAAGATGATATCAAGGAAATCACCAAATTGATGGACGAATGTAAGGCAATGGGTATTGCTACATTAGGGCCTGATGTTAATGAGAGTTACCAAAAGTTTGGTGTGAACAAGAAAGGGGAAATTCGATTTGGTTTAGCTGCTATAAAGGGCATAGGTGACTCTGCTGCTGAGGCAATTATCAAAGAGCGCATGGCTAATGGCCCTTATAAAGATATTTTTGACTTCGTTCAACGTGTCAATATGTCAGCTGTCAATCGTAAGGCTATTGAAAGTTTGGCTTTGTGTGGCGCATTCGATGGTTTTGGTATAGCTCGTGAACGTTTCTTTGGTCTGAATGCTAAGGGTGATGTCTTTCTGGATACTTTGTTGCGCTATGGTCAAACATATCAGTTGGAACAGGGACAAATGAAGAATTCTTTGTTTGGTGGAGATAATGCCATCGAAATTGCTACACCTCCTATTCCTGAAGCTGAACCATGGGGCGATATCGAACGATTGAATCGCGAGCGTGATTTGATTGGCATATATCTTTCTGCTCATCCGTTAGATGAATACCAGGTTATTCTGAAACATGTTTGTAATACCACCATGAAAGAACTGGAAGACATAAAGTCTTTACAAACTCGCGAAGAGCTTACCTTTGGTGGCATGGTGGTAGGTCTCAAAAAGGGAGTGAGCAAAAAAGGTGACCCTTATGGCATTGCTCGCATTGAAGATTATTCTGGTTCTGCGGAAGTCGCTTTTTGGCAAAATGATTGGGCAACTTACCAGGGTTTTGTTCAAGAGAAAATGTTCGTGTTTATACATGCTAAGGTTGAACAGAGTAAATGGAAAGCCGAAAGGTTAGAATTAAGGATCAATAAAGTGGAATTAATGTCTGATGTAAAGGACAATGTGATTCATAAATTTACGATTACTTTGCCACTTAACGTGATAGATAAGTCGTTGGTTGATGAAATGACTGATATTTGCCAACAACATCCTGGCAGTGCCGACCTCTTTATGAAAATTCATGACAGGGAGATGAATATGTCTATTGATATGATGTCACACCCTGTCAAAGTGGCTGTCGACAAGGAACTTATCTCTTTTTTAGATCAGATAGAGGGTGTTAGCTATGACGTAAATTAATTATGGCATTATGTTTGCAAGAAAATAGTTGTTTAATTTTTTAAATTTATAAGCGATGGCAATAGAAATTACAGATGCGAACTACAAAGAGCTGATGGCTGATACCAGCAAGCCTGTAGTGATTGATTTTTGGGCTACTTGGTGTGGACCATGCCGTATGGTGGGCCCAGTTATTGAGGAATTGGCTACCGAATACGAAGGAAAAGTCGTAATTGGTAAGTGCAATGTTGATGAGAACGAAGACCTAACCATGGAGTATGGCATTCGTAACATTCCTACCATCCTGTTTTTTAAAGATGGTCAGTTGGTTGACAAACAGGTGGGTTCGGCTCCAAAAGCTGTTTTTGCTCAAAAGATTCAAGCTTTATTGTAATTTATGGCAAACGATGAGTTTTTGAATGATGATCTTGATGACGAGAAGACTATCGCGTTTATCAAGAGTTATCTGCCACAGGATTTGAAGGAAAAGTTCTCTGACGATGAACTCTACTATTTCCTGGATGTAATTGATGAATATTATGCCAATAGTGGCATACTTGATGCTGAGCCTGATGCTGACGGTTTTGTTGATATCGACTTGGATAAGGTGGTTGACTATGTCATCAAAGAGGCTAAGAAAGACGAAATCGGTGACTTCGAGCATGACGACATTCTCTTTGTTGTACAAGGGGAGATGGAGTATGCAGATTCTTTGGGATAAGGATTGATTAACTATTAACAATGGCAAGTGGCTACTGACTTCAAAGTTGGTGGTCGCTTGTTTTATTTGTGTTTGAGTAAGTAGAAGGTAGGCTTAGTACTACTAAAACACCCTTTTACTTCCTTGCAAACGGTCAAAGATTGTGCAGTGTGCCAATGATAGAGAAAAGACTACTAGTAAATTTTTGTAATGAATTTTATCAAAAATATCCCGACATCCCGACATGTGTTTGTAACGTGCTGTAATTTTGAGCGTTATAACGTGGATAGTCAAACCTAACATACCGACAACATACCGACATGTCGGGATGTTGTCGGTATCTAAAAGAGCACATCCTGCATTATATTTATCAATAATTCAATTTGTTATGAAAGAATGTCGGGATGTCGGTATGTTTTGGTCAAAAATCTATTTCTTTTTAGTTGGCAGATGTATTAAGGTAGAAATATACTGCCATAATAATCAAGACAAGTCCAAGGACACCATAGATAAGGCGAGCCTTTTGTCTGCCATAGCGCTTCACTACATATTGGGCATTTTGGGCCGTAAAAAACCAACCCCAATTAAAGGTGGCAGCTAAAAAGGCAATGATGCCTGCAATAGCGAAAATGCCTGTCATGAAGTATTTTGCCATTTTTTATAGGGTGTTTTTAGCAAAAGTCATCCATCGTAACTTTACGAGCACCGTTTTCCACCTCTTCAATGCTAACCTTCACGGTGTTGCCAGGAAGTAGGTCTTCAATGAGCTCTGGCCACTCAATAAAGCAGATAGCACCACTATAGAAGTAGTCCTCATAGCCCATGTCATAAACCTCTTCCAATTTTTTAATGCGGTAAAAATCGAAATGGTATATTAATTCCCCTGCTATGTTTGACCTGTATTCATTGACAATCGCAAATGTTGGTGAAGTAATATTATCTGTCACACCCAATTCTTGACATATAGCCTTGATGAAAGTGGTTTTACCAGCTCCCATTTTTCCATAGAAAGCAAAGACTGTATTATCACCCATTGCAGCTACAAACTGGCGAGCTGCATCATGAATAGCTTCTAATGATTCAATCTTGATTGTTTCCATATTTATTTGTTTTTCCTTATCTCTCTTAATACTAAAAGAATTTCATCTTTTAGGTCATCTGGTATGTTCAACTCTCTCTGCTGCAAGCTTTTTACCCACCCAGGTACGTCTTCTTCTTGCATCGTATAAAACACGTTCCTGAACTCTTCTGTCTCTTCATCAGTGTATTGGTCTGATGGCTTCCCCTTGTAAGCATCCAGTTCTTCGTCATCGTAATAGTCTATATCCTTTTTAATGATGGGTGTCATGCATTCAAGGTCGCAACTCTTCCCCTCGTCCAACTCGCAAGAGTCTGCACCACAATCCAAGACCATCTTAACAGAAGGCATTTCCTTAATTTCGCCATTAGCTAATTTCTTCTCTAATGAACGGTTTCTGAGTATGCCTGCTATAGCAGCTACGATGCCCAAAACCAAAAGACTCGCTATTAATATCCACATGATTTATTCATAAAATGAGGTTGCAAAGATAGTTTTTTTTTATTACCTTTGCAATGAAAACAATTAAAGAATATAATTATGAAAAAGACTTATAAAGTAGAGGGTATGATGTGCAAGAATTGCCGTAGGCATGTTGAAGAAGCCTTGAATAGTGCTGATGGTGTGAAGGCTGTGGTAACATTAGACCCTCCACAGGCTGAAATAGAATGTGCGAAAGGAGAGCTTTCTTTGGAAGAACTGCAGGCAATTGTGTCTGAAAACGCAGGTAATTATGTGCTAAGTGAACTTTAATATTTTTTTTACCATGAAAAAGATCTTTTTTTCTTTGTCATTATTTCTTTGCATGCTTATGACGGTGCAGGCTCAGTCTTTTGTGTTAGCAACATATAATATCCGATGTGAAACGCAGGATGATTACACCAATGGAAATGGGTGGACCCAACGGCGAGATTATGTGGCACAAGTAATTCGTTTTCATGGCTTTGATATATTTGGTACGCAAGAAGTAAGGTATAACCAGTTGCAGGATTTAATGGAAAGACTTCCTGGATATGATTATATTGGAGTGGGGCGAGATGACGGAAAAACAGGAGGAGAATTCGCTGCAATATTCTATCGTACAGACATGTTTGAGGTCTTGGACCATGGCGATTTCTGGCTGTCAACCGTAACTGACAAACCCAATGTGGGTTGGGATGCTGCATTGCCCCGAGTGTGCACATGGGGTAAATTCCGTGTAAAAAGCACTGGCTTCACTTTTATTTATTATAATCTACACATGGATCATATCGGCGTGGTGGCAAGAACGGAAAGCGCCAAATTAATTCTGAATAAAGTCAAAGATAATCCCGAGAAGTTGCCTGCTATATTGTCTGGTGATTTCAATATTAACCAATACAATGAATCGTTCAAATTAATTGACGAATCAGGTATAATGTCTGATGCCTATCGTATTGCTGATTATAAATATCAGAATAATGGCACATATAATGCCTTCAACCCTGCAAGTCCTACACCAGACGAGAGGATCGACCATATTTTCTTGTCTAATGATTTCCATGTATATAAATATGGAGTGCTGACAGACGTGTATTATAGTGAGACAACAGATGCCGATGGCAATAAAATAAGAGTAGCTCGTACTCCTTCTGACCATTTCCCTGTTATGCTTGTAATGTCGGTAAAATAGGCTTTTTTCTTATTCTCCTGTAAAACAATATTTTGTTTGTTTCTGGTAATTTTTTTTCAAAAAAACTTCTCAAAATATTTGGTTGGTGTCAAAAAAGTGTCTACCTTTGCATCCGCTTTCCGGTTAGGAGAGCGTTTCAGAAACGATCTATGACAGAATGATGGACAGAGGACAGGCAGCGTCCGGATGTGT
>JAIKZS010000012.1 GCA_024682035.1 Bacteroidaceae bacterium | reverse complement strand
TCACAAGTGAAAAATGTGGAAGTAGTAACCAATCCTGGAGCAAGGTATGATGCCACCGTCAATGCCGTCATCCGTATCACCACCATCAAGCCTATAGGTGAAGGATGGAGTTTTGACAATAGGGCGGTAGCAGGCATCAGGCATTATTTCTACGGACTAGATGAATTCAACTTCAACTATCGAAAGGGAGGATTTGACATCTTCGGTATGTTGGAATACAGCAATATAAAAGACCGCGTAACAAATATTACTTCACAAGAAACATTCCTCTCACCTCGCTTGCTGCAAGATGGTATTGCCAAACGTTACAATAAGAACCAGACATTTGCCAGCAAGATTGGATTTAACTATGTCTTTAATGAGCATCATTCCATTGGTGCCATCTATCAACCTGCATACCGTCCTACGAAACAGGACAATGAATCGTTTGCTACAATGACGATTGATGGAGTGCTGGACAATGAGACCTCAAATAACAGTCATGCTGATATAAACAATACCAATCATTTATTGAGTGGATATTACAATGGCAGTTTCGGGAAATGGACTATGGATATAAACGTAGATGCCTTGTGGAACAGGGCCAATACCGACCAGCTATTGAAAGAAACATCCACCCAGGCAGATGATAGGATTGTAACAACAGAGAGTGATGCCAAGAGCCGTATGTATGCAGGTAAAGCAGTTGCAACAAGGCAGCTTGGCAAGGGCAGTTTCTCATTCGGCGGAGAGTTCAGTCATACCCATCGCACTGATAATTACAGCAACTTGGAACATCTTATTAATGACAGCAAAACACGTATCGAAGAGTCAAACGGTGCTTTGTTTGTCGAAGTAATACAAAATATAGGCAAAGTGATGCTAAGTGCTGGATTACGTTACGAACACATAGATAGTCGTTATTATGATCACGATGTGAAGATGCAGGAACAAAGCCGAATATATGACAACTTGTTTCCATCGGCTATGCTGATGTTTCCAATCAAAAACACAAGAGTGAGATTGAGTTATAACCGAAAAGTGGAACGCCCTGCCTATAGTCAGCTGAGCAGTAACGTGGAATACATTAATCGTTATACTTACCAGAGTGGAAATCCATTCCTGCGTCCATTCTATCGCGATAATATCTCTTTGGCAATAGGCTACAAATGGCTGAATATGATGCTCGAGTACAGCCACACATCGGATTACATCATCACTGCTTATACACAATATGGCGACAATCCTAGCATTGCTCTCTTGCAAAAGCAGAATGCCAAAAGTTTGGACCAGTTGCAGGCAATGGTATCTATCTCCCCGTCTTTCGGGATCTGGCATCCTACATTGATGACAGCCATGATGGCACAACAATTCAACTTGACATTTTGTGGCAAAAAGAAAAATATGAACCACCCATTAGGTATAATCCGCTTCAACAATGCTATTCAGTTGCCAGCTGACACATGGATTAATGCTGACTTTGCTTATCGTACAAATGGCAATACGGAAAACCTTTACATGAAAGGGATGTGGAAGTTTGATTTGAGTATCTATAAGGCATTTGCTCACGATAAATGGAGTTTGAAACTCTCTTGCGAAGATGTATTCAACACGAGTCGCAGCAAGGCTTGGCTCTATAGTGATGTTCGCAAGATATTCATGCACAAGATAAACGATACGCGCGCCATAGAACTAACTTTCCGCTATAACTTCAATGCAGCAAAGAGTAAATATAAGGGAACGGGTGCTGCTAACGAAGAGCGTAACAGAATACAATAAATAGTTTTTAAGGTTACTTTCTTGAACAAATAAACGGCAGGCCTTTGGGAAAAGGTCTGCCGTTTATTTTTATTATCTAATCAAAAATTACTTCACTTCCCAAGTGTCGTTGGTCAGCAACAGTTCCTCAAAGTTGTGATAGTTTTTCTTTGCCTTGATCTCCTCTACCTGCGCATTTACTGCATCATTGTAGGTTGGAGCATCAACATCACGGATAACACCCAAAGCCACTGGGAAGTCAGGACCTTCCATCAATGCCAGCTTCAGTTGAACGGTGTTGTCCTCGCAGTGAGCATCGTGAACAAGGATATCCTTTTCAGTGATGCCGTTTTCACCCAACTTCACCACCTTCAAGCCAAAGCCTTCCTGCATCAGACCATACTCATTGCTCTCACCAAAGAGCATAGGCTTACCATGCTGCAGATAGATAGCATTCTTGGCACGGTCTTCTTTCTTAGCCAAAGCATCATAAGCACCATTGTTGAAGATCATGCAGTTCTGCAGAATTTCACAAACAGCAGCACCTTTATGCTGAGCAGCAGCCTTCAGTATCTCTACTGTGCCTGCTGCATCAGCAGCAGCAGCGCGAGCAAAGAAACGACCTCGTGCACCAAAGCACAATTCTGCAGGATGGAATGGATCTTCCACTGTGCCATAAGGTGATGATTTACTAACGAAGCCGCGAGGTGATGTTGGAGAATATTGACCCTTTGTCAAACCATAGATACGGTTGTTCAACAGAATCATATTCAAATCCACATTACGACGGATAGCGTGGATGAAATGATTACCACCAATGGCCAGACCATCGCCATCACCTGACACCTGCCATACGGTCAGTTCGGGATTAGTTACCTTAGCACCGGAAGCAATAGCAGCTGCACGTCCATGGATGGTCTGCATGGCATAGGTATTCATATAGTAAGGCAGACGGCTTGAACAGCCAATGCCTGAGATTACTGCAATATTCCAAGGTTCAACGCCCAATTCTGCCATTGCCTTATGCAAAGAAGCCAGGAAGAAATGGTCACCGCAACCCGGACACCAGCGGGGTTGTCCTTTTTTATAGTCTTTTGCTGTATATTCACTCATGTCTTTTTCTTCTTTAATGGGTTACTTGTTGATAATTGCTTGGAAAGCATCTACCAATGCACTTACAGTGAAAGGCTGACCCTTCACCTCATTATATTGATAAGGTGCAAAGTTGTCAATCTTCATGCGCAGGTAGCCAGCGAACTGTCCAAGGTTCTGCTCAGCCACTACCACTTTCTTATAACGCTTCAGCACTTCTTCCGTGTTTTTAGGTAACGGATTGATATAGCTAAATTGTGCCATTGCCACCTTATTGCCCTTTTGATTGAGTTCCTTCATGGCAGAATAAAGATGACCATAGGTACTACCGAAGCCAACAATCAGCAAATCGGCGTCATCTGCACATCCCTCCACTTTTACATCAGGTACTTCAATTTTAGCAATCTTCTCAGCACGCAAACGGACCATCAGGTCGTGGTTCTCTGGGTTCGTTGAGATAGCACCTGTCTTACTGTCTTTCTCCAAACCACCCACGATATGCGTATAACCTTCCTGACCTGGAGTTGCCCAATAGCGGACACCCGTTTCAGGATTACGGAAATAAGGCGCATAGTTATCTTTCATCTCGGGAGTAACGTATGGAGGATTGATTGCTGGATAGTCGGCCAGTTTAGGTAACTTCCAAGCTGATGAGCCATTGGCAATGAAGCCATCAGTCAAAAGGATGACAGGAGTCATGTGTTCCAATGCAATCTTGCAAGCCATATAGGCCTTATCGAAACAGTCGGTTGGAGAAGTAGCTGCTATCACTGGCAATGGGCTTTCCCCACTTCTGCCAAACAAAGCCAGCAACAAATCTGCTTGTTCAGACTTAGTAGGCAGACCTGTAGAAGGACCACCACGCTGTACATCCACCAATACTAATGGCAACTCTGTGATAACAGCCAAGTTCATAGCCTCTGATTTCAAGCAAACACCGGGACCAGAAGTAGAAGTAACTGCCAAAGCTCCAGCGAAAGAAGCACCTACAGCTGATGCACATCCAGAAATCTCATCTTCACACTGCATGGTGATAACTCCCATTGACTTGTGCTTAGCCAACTCATGCAGAATGTCAGTAGCGGGTGTGATAGGATAAGATCCAAGGAACAATTTCTTACCCACCTTTTCGGCTGCAGCCATCAAACCATAAGCTGTAGCCTTGTTTCCCGTTATATCCATGTACTTACCTGGCACTGTTACCTTGCTCTCAATGCGATAGGTGTGTGCTACAGATGAATGAGTATTATGTCCATAATCGTAACCAGCGTGTATAACCTTGATATTGGCTTCTGCTATAGCTGGTTTTTTTGCAAATTTCTCACGAATATAATTTTCTGCCAATGAAAGATCTCTATTAAACAGCCAGCATACTAGACCAACTGCAAACATATTGCGGCACTTCATCATAGATTTTGCATCCATGCCACTACCAGCCAAACATTCCTGAACAAGTTTAGAAATAGGAGCTGCAATTACATCCTGCTTGATGCCCATTTCCTCAATTGGATTGTCAGTTTTAAAATCAGCTTTCTGCAAATCAGTAGCCTTGAAGGCATCTGTATCAATAATAATACAAGCTGTAGGCTTTGCAAACTTATACTGTGTCTTTAGAGCAGCAGCATTCATTGCCACCAACACGTCACAGAGGTCACCTGGAGTATAGACTTTCTCTGCACCCACATGCACCTGAAAGCCAGATACACCAGTGAGAGAACCTTGCGGAGCACGAATGTCGGCAGGATAGTCGGGAAAAGTACTGATATCATTACCAACAGTAGCTGATACTGTTGAAAAGATATTACCGGCCAGCTGCATGCCGTCACCTGAGTCTCCTGAGAATCGAACCACTACTTGTTCGAGTTCTTTGACTTCAATCTCATTAGCCATATGAAAATAATTATGTGTTGAAAACTTGTAGTCCCGCCGAGAATCGAACTCGGATCTAAGGTTTAGGAAACCTCCATTCTATCCATTGAACTACAGGACCATCAAATAAAGTGGGGCTTTTTAGGCCCCACTTTATTAATATATAGCAGGCTTTAAGCCTTTACTTCTTCTTTCTCACCTTTCTTATCGCTTATCTTGATAATTTGATAAGCGATAGGAGATGCAATAAAGAGTGAAGACATGGTACCGAAAATAACACCCAGAATCATAGCGAAAGCGAAGCTGCGGATAGATTCACCACCGAGGATGAAAATACACAACAACACAATCAACGTACTGATTGAGGTGTTGATGGTACGTGCCAATGTTGAATTCAAAGAGTCATTGAATACCTGCATCATACCACGTTTGCGATACAACTTGGTGAATTCACGAACACGGTCAAAGATTACCACCTTATCGTTAATAGAGTAACCAATAGCGGTCAACACAGCACCAATAAATGTCTGATCAATCTCCAAAGAGAATGGCAAGATGCCCCAGAACATTGAGTATGCACCCAATATGACAGAGGTATCAAGTATCAATGCACCTGTTGCACCAATAGAGTAAGCTATGTTATAGAAACGGATAAGGATATAGATACCGATAGCAATCAAAGCCAAAATAACTGACCAGATAGCTGAATAAGTAATATCTTCTGCGATACTTGGACCCACCTTTTGAGAACTGATGATACTACCACCTGTGTAGTTGTCACGATCAATGAAAGTGTCCAAAGAAATGTTCTGAGTAAGCAATGGTTTCACTGCCTCATACAGACGACTCTCAATCTCAGAATCGACATTCTGACCATCTTCGTTAATGCGATAATTAGTACTGATACGAACCGTACGTCCATCTGTACCAACTGCAATTACACTTACGTTAGCTTCTTCGAAACTGTTAGCCACCAACGCGCGAACTTCTTCTGGCTCGACAGGATTTTCAAACTGTACGTTGAAGTTACGACCTCCAGTGAAGTCAATGCTTCGGCTTAAACCACGAATTGACATAAAGCCAATGCAGATGATGAACAATGCCAAGCCGATAGAGAGCCAACGTTTACGTGGACCCATGAAATCGAAGTGAACATTCGTCATCAAATTCTTTGAAATGCCTGTGGTAAACGTTAAGTTCAACAACTTCTCCTTACCCATGAAATATTCATAAACCAAACGGGTCATGAATACTGCAGTAAAGAATGAAATACAGATACCAATAATCAAAGTGGTAGCAAAACCACGGATAGGACCTGTACCGAAGTTAAACAGAATAATACCAGTCAGCAAAGAAGTGATGTTTGAGTCGAAGATAGCACTGAATGCATTCTTGTAACCAGCAGCTAAAGCATCTTTAGTCACCTTACCTGCACGCAATTCCTCCTTTGTACGCTCATAAATCAACACGTTAGCATCCACTGCCATACCCAACGTCAATACCATACCTGCAATACCTGACATGGTCAATGCAGCCTGGAATGATGACAGGATACCCAATGTGAAGAACAAGTTCATGAGCAAAGCACCATTGGCAATCATACCTGGTACAATGCCATACATTGAGCACATGTAAATCATCAACAGAATAAGTGCCACAATGAAAGAAATAATACCAGCATTGATAGATGCCTGACCCAGTGACGGGCCTACGATGTCTTCCTGAACAATGTGTGCAGGAGCTGGCATCTTACCAGACTTCAACACGTTGGCTAAGTCCTTAGACTGCTCTGGTGTGAAATTACCTGTAATTTCTGAGTTACCGCCTGTAATCTCGCTATTAACACGTGGAGCTGAATATACATAATCATCCAATACAATGGCAATGCTATGGCCAATGTTCTGCTTAGTCAACTGAGCCCATCGACGAGAACCGTCAGAGTTCATGCTCATGTTTACAGCAGGCTTTCCATATTGGTCATACTTGTCACTGGCATCCACTACAACATCGCCCTCAAGAGGAGCTTTACCATTACGCTGGGTTGACTTAATGGCATACAGTTCGTAGGTTTGCTTTTTAGGATCCAAATCACTTGGAGCCACACCCCACTTCAGACGTAAATCCTTTGGCAGTTCTGCCTGAATCTCAGGCATGGCCAAATAACGGTTCACCTCAGCAGTATCCTTTGCATTGGCATATGCAACGATGCTGCCCTGACCCGCGAATACCTGCAGTATAGACAACAATGGGTGCTCACGTTTCAGTTGAGCCATGTCAGTTTCAGTAGCGTTGCCACGAATTGCAGCAGCCAAACTATCAGAAGCGCTTAGAGGAGCAGCCTCAACAGGAGCTACCTCTTCAGAAGCCTCATCAGTAGTTGCTGAAGTAGTGAGAATATTGTGCAGCTTCACATCTGCAGATTGCAGATAAGGAGCGATGTCTTGAGCCTCATAAGTCTCCCAGAACTCCAAATTAGCAGAACCCTGCAACAACTTTCTTACACGGGCAGGTTCCTTGATACCAGGCAGCTCAACCATAATACGGCCTAAACTACCAGTAAGTGTTTGAATGTTGGGCTGTACCACGCCAAAGCGGTCGATACGGGTACGCAACACGTTGAATGAGTTGTCAACAGCTGCTTTAACCTCTTCGCGCAACACGCGCTCTACTTCTTCATCTGTTGAACGCTGTGTCACCTTATCTTTCAACTGCTGGGTAGCAAAGATCTGGGCAAGTGACTGACCAGGAGCCAGATTGTGATACTCCCTAATAAATAATGTAATCACGTCATCCTGACTGTTTACAGCTTCCTTCGCAGCGTTGTTCAATGCTTCATTGAAAGCAGCGTCGGTTTTGTTGTCAGACAGGACCTTGATAACGTCTGGCACTGATACTTCAAGGATGACGTTCATACCACCCTTTAGGTCCAGACCCAAACTGATACCCATCTCGCGGCAATCCTTCAATGTCCAGTTCCCGAAGTAAACCTTCTCATTAGCCAGAGAATCCAAGTAAGCCTGCTCTATTGCTGCGTCACCATTAGCAATCTGCTTTGCCTTGTTGTCGTAGTAACGTACAACGGCTGAAAATGACAAATAGAACAAGCAAACCAAAATCAGCAAGACGGAAATGATCTTAATAAATCCTTTGTTCTGCATCTTAGATTTGAGTTAATTTTATATATTTTTATTCTTTACAACTTTACAAAGCCGCAAAGTTAGTTGTTTTTTTTTATTTATCCGCAAAACTAAGTCAAATATTTAATTTTTTTCTACATACGCCCATATTGGATAGTGGTCTGAGGCATCGATTGAAGAGTCAACTGTACAGTTTTTAGCATTCAAGTCTGGACTAACAAGAATGTTGTCTATTCTGAACAAAAATTTGTTTTTATGATAGGAGATACCCAATCCACGACCAGACTCTGCAAATGCATCATTCAACAAACGTGTAAGGACATGATGCGTATAAGATATAGGAGTGTCATTAAAATCGCCGCACACCATTATATATTTAAAAGGATGGTGATGCAAATAATTTACTAATGAGTCTGCTTGTGGAGCTCTGATAGCTGAAGCCTCAGCCAATTTTTTCAAAAGCACTTTAGCACCAGTCTTCACTTGTTCTTTCTCGTGCTTCTCAATCATTTGCTCATACATCTCCTTATCAGCAGAAGTCAATTTATTAGATTCCAAATGACAATTAATTAATAGCAAGGTATCTTCTCCCCATTTCAATTGGTAAGCCATAGCTCCATTTGTACTATTTTGCATAGCTACGCGTTCCGTCTTGAGCAAGGGCAACTTTGAATAAACAGCAATGCTCTTCAGGGGATGTTGACCTTTTGGTGTCTTCCCCGCCCTGTATGGGTATTCAGATAGTGCCTTGTCCACATCCTCCTGGGTGACAAATTTTTTACTGCCACTTATTGTATGCTCTTGAAGGCAAATTATGTCAGCCTTACTTTCTTTTAGGTATTCCAAAATATCATTCACACCCTTTTTCTTCTCCATATTACCAAAATTCATGGTGTTGTAGGATAGAATTTTCAGGCTGTTCTCGGGTTTATCAGCTCTGGATAAATTAAATGGGAAATAGGCAAATAGCTGCGAATAACATAAAACAATACCCAGCAATGGCAGTATAGCAAACTTGATTTTCCTGAATAACAGGAAGATCAAAAAAAATAAAAAGTTGATGGTAACAAGGAAAGGGAAAGCAAAACCAGCCAATGACAATAAAGGATTTTCCACAGGTTGGATAAAGGAGGGACTAAATGCTGAAAACAATAATAACAATGACATCAGCAAGGTAACCATCCATACGATGAACGACAAGAATTTGCCCAGGCCTTTCATTGTTTAATGTATGCTTGAATTAAACAAATCTTTCTTTTCTTCCTCAGTTAAACCTTGATAGCCAGATTGCTTAATTTTTTCGCGAATCTTACTAATGCGCTCTTGTCTTGTAGTTACATTCGACTTTGACTCCTGTGGTTTTGTTTGACTGGCATCGGTTTCGTTAGCAGTCTTTTTCCCATAATTTACCTTCATTTTAGGTTTGCGTGGCTTCATTCGAAACGACGATGGATTAGAAAAGAAGTCTATCACATTATTGATATAACTGGTAAGATCAGTTCCCTTATTTAACCAACAAGCAAAAAGCAACCCTCCCAAAGCGCCACCCAAATGAGCAATATGCCCCCCTGCATTGTCAGTTGTAATAAACAGTAAATCCAATCCTATCACTATCAATGCAAAATACTTGAGCGGCATACTGCCCAACAATATGAGGTTTACACGATAATCTGGCTCCCTGTAAGCCACAGCTGCCACTATAGCTAAAACTGCAGCTGAAGCACCCACCATGAAGGTATAATCAGCATAGGGAGTAAAAAAGGGAAAAATGCTATAAGCGAACAAATAAAGCAAAGCACCGCAAAGACCTCCCAAGAGATAAAGCCCTCTTAAATGACGAGCAGAGAAAAAATACAGAAACAGCTGACCAAACCAGTATAGCCATAGCATATTGAAAAGCAAATGCATTACCCCAGCATGCATAAACATATAAGTAATGATTGCCCAAGGCTGGCGCAAAAATTGAGTCACAGAAGCAGGCATTTCCAGCCATTGAATCAAACTACTGATGTTAATATTAAACAATAGTAGAACAATCTGAGTGATTGTGATGGTCAGGAATACAGCTGCATTAATAAAAATTAGTCTGATATGTATATCGCCTCTACGGAATGTTTCTCGCAGGTCATTGATAATAGTAGCCATTACTGTTTCGTCTGTTTCTCCAGTACCTAATTAATAAATAACCAAATATCATACCACCAAGATGGGCAAAGTGGGCTATATTATCAAACTGAGCAAAGCCTTCCAGCAATTCAACAATAGCATATATTACCACAAAGTACTTGGCCTTGATGGGTATAGGAAGTGGGAAAATAAAAATACGCTCTTCCGGGAAAGTCATACCAAAACCCAGCAATATACCGTAAACTGATCCTGAAGCTCCAACAGTAGTCAATAAGTTCAGATAATCATCCATACTTAATTTAGTATAACCCATGTCCACCATTTGGTATTGTGACAATGTCATTTCATATTCAACAAACTGCACTAATTCCTGTACCAATCCGGCACCAATACCACATACCAAATAGAAGAATAAGAAACGCTCTTTGCCCCACATCTGTTCTAGAATACGTCCAAACATCCATACGGCAAACATATTGAAGAACACATGCATAAAACTACCATGCATAAACATATATGTGAACAACTGCCACACCTTAAAGTCGCTCGCCATAAAAAAGTGCAAGCCAAGGTAGTCAGACAATTCAATGCCAAAGCGCATTTGCAGCACAACAGTAGCTAAATACATCAGTACATTGATGATAAGCAGATTCTTGGTAATTGTAGGTATGTTATTCATTATATCTTTTTAAAAACTGTGCAAAATTAGCAATAAAAACTATGCAAAACTACAAAATTCGCTAAGAATCTATTTTTTTATAAATATTAAGTATATTTTTTTGAATCTTTTCTTGAAAATTTAAAAATAATATTCTACATTTGTTGCCGTGAAAAGGAATTGAATATCATATAAAGTTTATTTTTTTGAATATTTTTTGAATAACTATTATGAACAAATCAGAACTTGTAAGTGCAATTGCCGCTGAGTCAGGTCTGACAAAGGCTGACTCAAAAAAGGCGCTGGATGCTGTTATTGCAGCTGTTAGTAAAGCTTTAAAAGAAGGAGACAAAGTTACTTTAGTTGGTTTTGGTACGTTTTCTGTAGCAAAGAGAGCTGCTCGTCAAGGCATCAACCCTGCTACAAAGGAGGTTATTACAATACCTGCAAAGAGCGTCGTTAAATTTAAAGCTGGTTCAGATCTTGAGCTGTAATATTTGCTCAGTAAGACTCTTTTAACACGAGGCGCCATCTGACATGGTGCCTTTTGTTTTTCGACATTTTCATGAAAGTACTGTTAGTCAACACATCGGAACGAATAGGCGGTGCTGCCATCTCTTGCAGGCGCCTTATGGAAGCTTTGAGAGAAAATGGCGTCAAGGTTAAAATGTTGGTACGCGACAAGCAAACCGACGAAATAGCTGTTGAATCTCTTCCCCATAGCTGGAAACTTTTGTGGACATTCTTATGGGAACGCATCCGTATCTGGATGGCTAACGGTTTTCGCAGACAAAACCTTTTTAAAGTCGATATTGCCAACACAGGTAATGATATTACGCAATTCCCAGAATTTCAACAGGCCGACATTATTCATCTGCATTGGATCAATCAGGGAATGCTCTCCTTAAATGGCATTCAAAAAATCTTGAAAACAGGCAAGCCTATAGTTTGGACCATGCATGACATGTGGCCCTGCACAGGTATTTGCCATCATGCGCGTAACTGTGAAGGCTATCTGAAAGATTGTGGTAACTGTCAATACTTATTAAGACCTTCTGAACACGATTTATCGTACAGCGTTTATCAAAAAAAGAAAAAAATACTATCAGGCCATCACATCAATTATGTAGCATGTAGTAAATGGATGGAACAACAAGCCTGCAAGAGTTCTCTGCTACAGGGGCAACACATTGTGAGCATACCCAACCCAATCAATACGAACATTTACCACCCTTGCAACAAACAGGAAGCACGCCATCGATGCTCACTACCACAAGATATGAAACTCATTCTTTTCGGGTCAGTAAAGATAACCGACAAGCGCAAGGGGGTGGATTATTTCATTGACTCTTGCAAACTCTTGGCAAAAGAATATCCTGAACTCAGAAATCAAGTGGGTATTGTGGTACTAGGCAATCGTTCGGATTACCTTACAAACCAATTGCCATTTAAAGTTTTTCCACAAGAATTTATCATGAATGACAACAAGATAGCCGACATCTATAATAGCGTAACCCTCTACGCGACCCCATCACTTGAAGAAAACTTACCAAATACTATCATGGAAGCTATGGCCTGTGGAGTTCCCTGTGTGGGATTTAATGTAGGAGGCATACCAGAAATGATCGACCACCTACACAATGGTTATGTGGCCGAATATAAATCAACAGAAGACTTTACCAATGGCATCTACTGGATTTTGAATGATCCCGACTATCATCGTCTGTCGTCAGAGGCCAACCGTAAAGTGCAGACTTACTATACCAGCCAAGTCATTGCACAAAAATACATCAAGGTTTACAATAAACTGCTTGGTTCTTATGAATGAGTCGTTACCAACATTCAGCATTATCACTGTGACCTACAATGCCGAAGCTACCATTGGGGTTACCTTGCAAAGTGTACAGCAACAAACCTATAAAAATATCGAGCACATCATCATTGATGGGGCTTCAAAAGACAATACCATTTATATTTTAGAGAAAGGAAAAAACGCCAATACCATAATTATAAGCGAGCCAGACAAAGGTCTGTATGACGCCATGAATAAGGGCATTCATCTCGCCAAGGGTACTTATCTATGCTTTCTTAATGCTGGCGACACTTTTCACGAGAGCGACACCTTAGAAAAAATAGTCAAGGATTTACACGATAAAAAAGAATTGCCAGACATCCTATATGGGCAAACCGCCATAGTAGATGCAGAACGCCACTTCCTCCATATGCGCCATCATTCTGCTCCCGAAGTACTTACCTGGAAAAGTTTTCAGCAAGGTATGCTGGTGTGTCATCAGGCATTTATACTGAAACGTTCTTTGGCAGAGCCTTATAATCTTCAATACAAATACTCGTCCGACTTCGACTGGTGTATTCGCATGATGAAAAAGGCAGGTATTATAAGTAACACCCACCTTACTCTTATTGATTACCTCGAAGAAGGTATGACTACAAGTCACCACAAGGCATCGCTCATGGAACGCCTTCAAATCATGGCCAAATATTATGGCTGGTGCACCACCATTGTCATGCACCTATGGTTCGTCATTAGGCTTTTAAAATAGACTTTAACTCTTTCACGCCCTCAGAAGCACCTTTGCGTATTACATGAATATTGCGAAAAGAATGTGTTTCTACTGGTTTGGGATCAATCAAATATATCTCTGCACTTTCTGGAGCATAATGTAACAAACCAGCTGCAGGATAGACATTCAAACTCGTACCAATTATCACCAATATGTCAGCTTTCTCCACATAATTGATGGCTGTTTCTATTTCTGGAACAGCTTCACCGAACCACACAATAAAGGGGCGAAGTTGTGAACCATCACCTGCTTTGTCTCCCAAATGTATCTCCTCTCCATCTTTTAGCTCGCGAATATAGCGAGGGTCATTAGGGTTACGCTCAGAACAAGCCTTAGTGAGCTCGCCATGTAAGTGTATTACGCGGGAACTTCCTGCCCTTTCGTGCAGGTTATCAACATTTTGTGTCACTACTATTACATTGAAATCTTTCTCTAACTCAGCCACCCCGAAGTGACCTTCATTAGGTTTTACCGTACCCAACTCACTACGACGCTGGTTGTAAAAGTCGAGCACCAACTTAGGATTACGATTATAACCTTCAATAGAGGCCACATCTTCAACCTTGAACTGCTCCCAGAGTCCGCCTGAATCTCTGAATGTGCTAATGCCGCTCTCTGCGCTCATACCTGCACCTGTTAGAAACACCAAATTCTTCATATCTGCGCGTTATTTTTCACTCAAAAGTATAAAAAACCTTCAACAAAAGCAATGATATTATAATTTAAATGCATAAATATCACAAAATTCAATAAAAAGCAGTAAATTTGCACGCTTTTAGAATAAAAAAATATGGATCAAAAACAAGTAAGTTACGCTTTAGGACTGGGAATTGGCCAGAACCTGCTTGGCATGGGTGCCAAGGATATAAATATCGATGAGTTTGCTCACGGAGTAAAGGATATTTTGGAAGGCAACAAGACTGAGCTGGATCACAAGACCGCACAGATTATTGTTAGCCAGTACATTGACGAATTAGACAAGAAAATGACTGCTGCGCGTAAGGAAGCCAACAAACAGTTCCTTGAAGAGAATAAGAAACGTCCTGATGTGGTGGAATTGCCAAGCGGGTTACAGTATTATGTAGTGAACCCTGGCAATGTTGATGGTAAACGTGCAAAAGAAACTGATCGTGTACAATGTCACTACGAGGGTAGATTACTCGATGGTAGTGTCTTCGACAGCTCTTACCAACGTGGCGAACCCGCTGTTTTTGGTGTCAATCAAGTAATTGCCGGTTGGACAGAAGCTTTGCAATTGATGCCTGAAAATGCCAAGTGGACGCTTTTCATCCCTTCAGAAATGGCTTATGGCGCCCAAGGTGCAGGTCAGGTTATTCCACCACACAGCGCTTTGATCTTCGATGTAGAATTACTGAAAATCTTATAAAAATAAAACTAATAAAAGAAGGAAAATGAAAAAATTATCAATTATCGTGGCGATGGCAATCACAGCATTTATGTCATCATGCACAGCACAGGGACAATATGGAAACATCAAGTCCGACATCGACTCATTATCATATGCAATTGGTGTTGCACGCGTTGAAGGTTTGTCAGACTTTCTATTGAGCCAAGGCGTTGATAGTACCCTTATGGTTGATTTCCTAAAAGGTTTCGACGAAGGAATGGACAATGCAGATGACAAGAAATTCAATGCACGTCGCGTAGGTATGCAAGTAGCTCAAATGCTGAATGGTTGGATGCCAAGTTTCAACCAAAACATCTTTGGTAATGACTCTACCATGACACTTGATCGTGACATCCTTGTAAAAGGTTTTAAAGATGCTATTGCTAAGAAAACAGAGTTGATGGACCTTGTTAAAGCACAGGCTTATTCTAACGAGAAATCAAAGGAGGTTAAGGAACGCGTATTAGAGGCTAACTATGGGGAGAATCGCATTGCTGGTGAAAAGTTCTTAGCAGAAAATAAAACAAAGGAAGGTGTGGTAACTACTGAAAGCGGCTTGCAATACAAAGTTATCACCATGGGTAAGGGTGAGAAGCCTACAGCTAACAGCCAGGTAAAAGTACACTATCGCGGTACGCTGATTGATGGTACTGAATTCGATAGCTCATATTCACGCAATGAACCTGCTACTTTCCGTGCTAGCCAAGTTATTGCAGGCTGGACTGAAGCTTTGCAGCTGATGCCTGTTGGTTCAAAGTGGACAATTTATATTCCACAAGAACTAGGTTATGGTGCTAATGGCGCTGGAGATGCTATAGATCCATTCTCTGCTCTCATCTTTGAAGTTGAACTGTTGGAGATTATCAAATAATACTACTCGAGCCCTTAGAAAAGCCATTCTTAGTTATTAAGAGTGGCTTTTTTTCATAAAATCTGTAAATATTTTGTCAAAATGATTGGTGACAGCAAAAAAAGTCTTATATTTGCTCACTAGTTGTAACAACTTTCTAACTTTATTTATAGGGGATATGGAAAAGATTGATAAACTTGACAAAAAGATTCTAACTATCATCTCGAAGAATGCACGCATTCCTTTCAAAGATGTAGCAGCTCAGTGTGGAGTTTCTCGCGCAGCAATTCACCAACGCGTACAGCATATGATTGATTTGGGCATAATTGTTGGCTCTGGCTATGAAGTTAATCCCAAATCATTAGGTTTCATGACTTGCACTTACGTAGGTATTAGCTTAGAAAAAGGCTCTATGTACAAAACTGTAGTAACTGAGCTCAATAAAATACCCGAGGTGGTGGAATGTCACTTCACTACTGGTCCTTATACCATGCTTACCAAAGTTTATGCTCGTGATAATGAACATTTAATGGACCTACTGAACAACAAATTGCAACAGATTCCTGGTGTGAATGCCACCGAAACGCTTATCTCACTAGATCAGAGCATTAAAAAAGAAGTGCCCATAGAACTTTAAGGAAAGACCGAAACATTATGCAATTTCTTACAGACTACCACCTGACAGGATTGGTCATTGGTATCTGCACATTCTTGATAATCGGATTATTCCACCCCATTGTCATCAAGGCAGAATACTATTGGGGCACTCGATGTTGGTGGCTATTTCTCTTCTTGGGTTTAACAGGAACGATAGCAGCCATTTGGGTAGATAGCATTTTTTTATCATCGTTGCTGGGGGTATTTGCTTTTTCTTGCTTCTGGAGTATTCATGAAATTTTCGAGCAAGAAGAGCGTGTGCGCAAGGGCTGGTTTCCCAAGAATCCAAAACGCACCTATAAGTTTTAACGAAAACACTTGCATATTTCTTTGGAAAAAACTAATTTTGCAAAGCTTTTCCGAATTATGGAAATGTAGGACTTGTAGCTCAGTTGGTTAGAGCAACAGACTCATAATCTGGAGGTCCCTGGTTCAAGCCCAGGCTGGTCCACAATAAGAATCAGCAACTTGGAAAAATTCAAGTTGCTGATTCTTATTTTTCTAGCTGATAATAAAAAAGAGACAAAGGCCTTCTACAAAGATATTGTGTTTGAAAAATATATAAAAGTTATGAAACAAATAGATCTTTATAATAAAATTGGATCTTGCTTCGAACTCATGGACGTAATACAAGAGGTTGGCTTTTTACCATTGATGGACAGTGGCATTACTGGTTTTTCTGCAGATGCGCTAATAGAAAATGATTGCCGTTATGTGGTACTTCCTGATGGAGGATGGGATTGGCCTCTCTGGAAATGGAAAGGCCCCATTGTTACAAACGGAGATTGTGTGTACGGCAAGTTTTATGCAGGTAAAGCAGGATTCATTAGTCAAGAGTGGTGGCCGGACTTCTGTAATTATAGACGCAGTCAGCACCCTGCACCCAACGAAGGCTCTATAGAAGAAGCCATATTGCTAACGCTACATGAAAAAGGTAGTATGATTACACGCGATCTACGTGCTGCTTGCGGTTTTAATGGCAGCAATATGCGTAGCCGCTTTGATGGCTATATTACTCGCTTACAAATGGCTTGCCGAATAGTAACAGAAGACTTTATATACCCCATAGACAAACACAATCACGAATACGGTTGGGGATGGTCACTTTTAACGATTCCAGAATTACTGTTAGGCAAAGAAGCCTGCAAATGCCCAAGAACACCCCAGGAATCATTCGATAAGATTTTCTCACATTTCAAGATGATAATCCCACAGGCAAACGACAAACAAATTATTAGGCTAATTAAATAGAAGCTACTAAGAAAGTTGCTTTATTAATCCGGTGCATCCCTCTATAACATCCCGCCAAGTAGCATCGAAATCACCAGTATACCAAGGGTCAGCCACATCTCCTTTGCGAGTAGTAAACTCCAGTAATTTGTGTATCTTCCCTTCTGGGTCGCCACCTACTATGCGTATCATGTTTCGGATATTCCAATCGTCCATACCTACAAGTAAGTCGAAACGCTGATAATCATTGCGTCTCATCTGCCTAGCCGTCTTCCCCTTGCATGAAATGCCATGCTCACCCAATTTGCGTTTAGCAGGAGGATATACTTCGTTTCCTATCTCCTCGGTGGAAGTGGCTGCTGACTCAATATAAAAAAGATCTTCCAGACCTGCCTTCTGAACGAGGTCTTTCATTACAAACTCTGCCATAGGACTACGGCAGATGTTTCCATGGCAAACAAATAAAATCTTTTTCATTTACTTATCAAGCAATTGTTGGAAATAGGTTCTAACATCACTCCACTTGTAATACGGGAAACTATCGGTTGGTACGGGGATATGAACCTCATTTTCGCAATGCAGTACTTTTACAAGAATATCATCAGGTTGCTTGTCGTTTCGAAAGAAGACCAGCTGCACATTTGCTGCCATTGGTGCAACCTTGTAGTTGGCCCATACCTTATAGAGCTCACGAGGGTCACTCACAGCAGCAGCAAAGTTCTCAATTTGCATCAAGGCACAGAGGTTAATGACATTGCCATCGTGACCAAAACGTAAGGTAGCAGCCTCATCGCCAGTAGCAATGGCACGGTCAGCACTCTCGACAATATTTTGCAATAAATGTTTCGCATTGGCAGCCACAATACCATGACTATCAGCATGATTAGCTGTACCCACATAAAAGCTGAAATTACCAATCTGCCACAAGTCGAACAACTCCTGAGGCAGCCACAAGTCGTAGAATGATACTTTTGTTTCAATGTTCTGCATACCGATAGTAATCTGATAAAGGTCGAGCATCACTGTAGAGGGATTAACTTTCTTCAAGACAAAGTCACTATTAGAAAACAGCGTTGTAATCAACCGATCAGGATGTATCATTGATTCCTGGAACTTACGGAACTGCTCTACCCAAGGACCGTTACGTGAATCGGTAAACTTATTGGCTTCCGGAGTTTGGTAGTTCAGGTAAGACATATACTTCTGACTGGCCTCATAAGAAATATGCAAACTAGGGTTCAACTCCTTCAGCCGGTCACAAAATGCCACCATACTCATGGTACAACGTAAGACTACGGTAGAACGAGCTGAAATATAGGCATTGTTTTTGAAAACTTCAGGAAAATTTTGATACATGCGCTCGGCTATACCCCTATGTTGGTGCACTCCCAATGTGGTGAGATCGCCGCCATGCCCTTCGGCTTCAACAAACACTTTCTCAAGGCGCTTATAGACATCTTCACCCAAGTCGGTAAGGGCCTTTTGCTCATGAGCTTCTCTAAAGAGATTCAAAGCGCGAGTATAATCATCGTTAGAAATAAGATAGCGAGAACCATGACGCCCATAATGACTAACATAAAATGGTTTATAGCCCTTTGGTGCCTTCGTCAGGGGATCAAACTGAGTAGGATAGGTTAGATAAACGCCCCCAGCCTTTTCTGGATTGGCAGTAATTTCTTCCAAAGACGATTGGGCGTAAGAATTAAGGCAAAGGAAAAAAACAGTTAATGTCAGAAATATCTTATTGATCATGCTTTTAATGTATTATAGATTTCAAGTATTGTTTTCCCCAAAGCTGGATGTTTCAAAGTGGGAGCTATTTCAACCAATGGTTCCATCACAAAAAGACGTTCATGCATAAGAGGATGCGGTAGAGTCAGCGTTTCAGTGCAACATATCTGATCATCCATCAATAACAAATCAATGTCAATAGGACGATCTGTGTAAGTACCATGGCTTGATTTAGAATACCTCCCCAACTCTCGCTCAATAGATTGAGTGATATTAAGCACTTCATAGGGAGAAAGCGATGTTTCTACAGCTAAAGCTGCATTCAGAAAAGAAAAAGCAGAAACATAGCCCCATGGTTGGGTTTCATAGAAGTTAGACAAACAGACTACCCTGCCCAACTTTTCTTCTATTAAGGCAACGGCCTGCATCAAATTAGCATGCCGATTGCCCAAATTTGAACCCAATCCCAAATACAACATTACTTGTCGATTATGAGCATAGCATCACCATATGTGCCAAAACGGTAACCCTCTTTCAGTGCTACATGATAGGCATCCATTACCTGCTCGTAACCACCAAATGCAGCTACTACCATCAACAAGGTAGATAATGGCAAGTGGAAATTAGACACCATAGCATTAGCCACAGAAAACTCATAGGGTGGGAAAATAAATTTATTGGTCCAGCCAACAAATGGCTTTAGATGATTATCGGTACTCACACTGCTTTCAATGGCACGCATAGTAGTAGTGCCTACGGCACAAATCTGGCGACGATTATCTTTGGCTTTATTTACAATATCAGCAGCTTCCTGTGTTATAACCATCTGCTCAGAATCTGTTTTGTGCTTGGTAAGGTCTTCTACATCTACCCCACGGAAATTGCCCAAACCAGCATGCAAAGTAATAAAAGAAAAATCTATACCCTTTATTTCCATACGTTTCATGACCTCTCGGCTGAAATGCAGATTAGCCGTTGGAGCTGTCACGGCCCCTTCATTGCGTGCAAAAATAGACTGGAAACGTTCCACGTCTTCAGGAACTGGAGCTCGTTTAATAATTTCATGTGGCAGAGGAGTCTCGCCTAAAGAATAAAGCAAACGCTTGAACTCATCATGAGGCCCATCATAAAGGAAACGTAATGTACGACCACGAGATGTGGTGTTGTCGATTACCTCGGCCACCATCGACTCATCTTCGCCAAAATAAAGCTTATTGCCTATGCGAATTTTACGAGCCGGATCAACCAGTACATCCCACAAACGTTGTTCCTCGTTAAGTTCTCTCAGCAAGAAAACCTCAATGCGCGCACCCGTCTTTTCTTTGTTGCCATATAAACGGGCAGGAAACACTTTGGTGTCGTTAAACACAAAAACATCTTTGTCATCGAAATACTGAACAATATCCTTAAACACTTTGTGCTCAATCTCACCAGTTTGACGATGCAACACCAACAAACGACTTTCATCGCGATACTCTGTAGGGAACTGAGCAATCTTGTCCCCTGACAAACGGAAGTTAAATTGTGATAGCTTCATATTATTACTGAAAATTGACAATCTGTAATTGATAATCAAACATTATCCATTACCCATTATCCATTATATATTAGTCATTCTTAAATGGAGCTACTTTTTGCTCCTTTAGCCACGCTTCAAATTGATCAGGATCGAGACATCGTTCCACCCTTA
The DNA here is from genome assembly GCA_024682035.1 of Bacteroidaceae bacterium. GTDB lineage: Bacteria > Bacteroidota > Bacteroidia > Bacteroidales > Bacteroidaceae > Bacteroides. The sequence goes on along the minus strand of JAIKZS010000012.1, from coordinate 28,889 downwards.
CCTCACCTACTCTAGTACGACGCAAGGCCATGAGATGTGCTCCACAATGCAAAGCCTCTCCTATATCTCTTGCCAAAGCTCTAATATAAGTGCCTTTACTACAAACCACCCTGATTTTCAACTGGTAAAGTTCGGCTCCTAGTAACAAATCACTTTGGTCCTCTTCAGGGTCCCTCCTTCTATGAGGAGAAGGCTGATAATCGGCCAAGCGTTGAAAATCGAGCAATTCTATTTCATCAATCACCAACAACTTTGGTTTTAACTCCACCTCTTGGCCCTTACGAGCATATAGGTAAGCGCGTTTACCATCAACATTACATGCCGAATAAACAGGTGGTACCTGCCATATCTCACCCTTGAAATACTGTAAGGTTTGCTCCACCAGTTCACGGGTGATGTGTGTAGTGGAAAAAGTTGCATCCAACGGGTGTTCCTGATCAAAGGAAGGCGTAGTGGCGCCTAAACACAAGGTAGCCTCATATTCCTTAGTGTGATATTGCAATTGTTCAATCAGCTTGGTGGCACGACCCGTACAAATTGTAACTACCCCTGTTGCCAAAGGATCAAGAGTGCCAGCATGTCCCACTTTAAGGGTTTTCACCCCTAACCTCTCACAGATGAAATGCCTTACATGTTTCACTACACGGAAGGATGTCCATCCATAAGGCTTGTCAAAATGCAGTATCTCGCCCTGTTGAAAATTTAAGTAACCATCGGAATTATCCTCCAATGATACATGCACAATAGTGTTCGCGCATGTTTCTTTCTCCTGTGGCTTACTATTGATATAAATCATTTAGAGCAAACTAAAGCCAAGTGTAACAAGTCCAACAATACCACAATAAACAGCAAAATATATTAGTTTGCCTTTCTTCACAATATCAATCATCCACTTACAAGCCAAGCATCCGAATATAAAGGCAGAAAGGAAACCCACTAACAAGGCCAGTAAAGACACATCGGTATTCGCCTCGGCTGCTCCCTTGACAATTTTCATACCATCTAAAAGGGCCTCTCCTAAAATAGGAGGTATGACCATAAGGAAGGAGAATTGCGCCAATTTCTCCTTTTTATCACCCAGCAACAATCCAGTAGCAATGGTACTACCACTTCGGCTCAAGCCTGGTAAAACGGCACATGCCTGAGCCAAACCTATTATAAAGGCATCTTTCATACTGATATGCTCTTTTACACGGGGCTTCGCATAATAGGAAAAAGCCAACAAAGAAGCAGTCACCAACAACATTAATCCCACAATGAACAAACCAGAACCAAAAATCTCTTCAACCTGGTCTTTAAAAAACAATCCAACAATACCAATAGGAATCATTGAGATAAGGATATTGATGACATACTTCGTTTCGTCATTCATCTCAAACTTAAATAGACCTTTGAAAATCCAACCTATTTCTTTCCATAAAATGACCAGCGTACTTAACACCGTTGCCACATGCACCACAATGGTAAAGGTTAGGTTATCCTCACCCTGAATACCAAATAAAGCTGAGCCTATGGCCAAATGGCCACTACTGCTTACAGGCAGATATTCAGTAAGGCCCTGAATCATGCCCAAAATAAAAGCTTCTAACCAACTCATTGCTCACCCTCCTTTGGCTTCTTGATTACACCATATATCATCAGTATAAAACCTATGAGGCACGTCAGTGGGGCTATTTTTACACGACGTACGCTGAAAATATCCGGTTCAAAATGGTCAACAGTGGTACCAGGGCCTGACATTAACAGGAATCCTACAATGACTACCACCATTCCGACAGCAATCAGTATCAAATTAGTCTTGCCAAAAGCAAAATTTTTTTTATCCATAATTTAAAATAACTATACGTAATACAATTTACTTGCCTTCATTCTCAAAAACCTATTAACTGACCAAAAGGCGCACAACAACGTAAGGCACAGTCCTGTAAGCAGAACTATCACACTAACAGTTAGCAACACATCGGGCGAAATAACTTCAATGAGATGGGGTTCGTTAACTACTAGCCAAGCGGCTGCACCCCACAAGGCAAGATTTGCCAAAAGACTTGCCATTATGCCTATCCAGAAATTTCTTATCATAAACGGACGACGAATAAACGACCTACTAGCACCTACCAATTTCATGGTATAGATAAGAAATCGTTGTGAATAAACAGTAAGGCGGATAGTATTGTTAATAAGGGCAAATGATATAAGGCCCAGCACCAAGGCTAAACCCATGAGCATCAACTCCAACTGACCTACATGACGGTTCATACTCTCAATCAAGTTCTTCTGATAAAGCACCTCCTGAATGTTAATATTAGTGCTAAGTTGTTGCTCTATTTTAGCAATGCTATCGTTATTTGCATAAGCTGCATGCAACTTTATTTTCACTGATGCAGGAAAGGGATTGTAACCTTGAAATTCCTCTGGATCAGTATTCAGCTCAGTCTTCATTTCTTCTAAAGCCTGTGCCTTCGAGATGTATTCAACACTTTTCACAAACGGTTCAGTCTTCAGGTCATCTACCAGCTTTGTAAGCTCTGTTTGGGGCATATCATCACTTATGAGCAGAGAAAAATTTACATTTTCCTTAACATAAACAGATACACTTCTAGCTGCCAAAGCAAAGAACACAACAACACCTAAAACAATAAGCACCAAGGTAGTACTTACCGTAGCAGTAGCCGTTTGCAAATTAAAAAATCTCGTCTTTGCCATACACCCTACACCTTCTTCAGCACATATATCAGTGAGCTACTACGCTCCTTGTGTCCCCAACTATTCACCCAAGCACAGCATCCTCTCCAAAAGCCCCTCAAAAAGCTCAACTTATGCCCCAACCGCTGTTCCGTAAGCATGCTCACGTAAAAACCGTCAAGAGGCATAGGGATGGTCTTGATCACTTTAAAACCATGTTTCTCTGCAAAGAGTTTCATAGTAACAGGAGTAAAATGCCATAAATGGCGAGGCACGTCCCATGCGGCCCAATCGGCAGCATAATATTTTGCATCAGCGGAGCCATTATTAGGAACGGCAATCAACAATGCTCCATCATCTTTCAGCCAACGGTAGAACTTATCGCCCATAATATTAAGTTGTTGCAAATGCTCTAATACATGCCACAATGTAATACAATCAAACGATTTATCTTGAAGAGTAGCATAAGCCTCTTCTCCATCACTCTTCAAGCCGAAATAATCTTTAGCGAACTGACGGGCTTTAGTGTTTTTCTCTATTGCACGCACATTCCAACCCCATTCTGTCATACGATGAGCAAAATAACCTGTACCAGAACCGATATCAAGTAACCAACCTTGGCGCAAACCTGTTGCCCTTGTCACATGACCAGCCTTGGCCGTGAGCATCATATTACGAGCTACATGGTAAAGTTTGTTCATCAGCCCTTTCTTTGCGTCAGAATGTGAAACATAGTCAGCTGATTCGTAATACCTGCCTATCTCGCTCTCATCGGGCGCATCTTGTGTAAACTTAAATCCACAGTGGGCACAATGCCAAACATCAAAAGTTTCCTTGCTCACCAAACGGTCAACGGCAGAAAACTCCTTCTGTAAACTATTACTACCACAAATTGGGCAACAGTCAGTATGAACGATCTTACTCATAAGGGCACACTTTACCTTAAATTGCTGCAAAAATACAAAAAAAAGTATATTTCACTATAAATTTTAAGGAGTTTTAATATTAACATCATAATATAAAATATCTACCCTACATAAAACAGTCCCTTTGCCCTTTAAATGGAGTAATTTCAACAAAATTCACTTTTACATTTAAGCATTGAAAAACAGGACGAAAAAAGTGGGGTAAACAGAATAGTTCACCCCTACAAGAATTATTTATGTAATATAAAAATTAAAGCTTTCTGTCAGCTTCAATAAATTGCAAGAGGCGTTCTACTGCCTCCTCTTCAGGTATATTCTTCTCAATACAAAGCTTCTGTTTATATAAACTGACCTTGCCTCTACCAGCCCCTACATAACCATAGTCGGCATCGGCCATTTCACCAGGACCATTGACAATACAACCCATAATACCTATCTTAAGCCCTTTTAAATGAGCTGTTGCCGATTTGATACGGGCAATTGTTTCTTCTAAATTATAAAGAGTTCGTCCACAACCAGGACAAGAAATGTATTCTGTCTTGACCATGCGCAATCGACCTGCCTGCAAAATACTGAAGGCTGTTTGATCAACCATTGGATCCGTTAGGCGACCATTGTTGAAAAGCATAATACCATCACATAAACCATCAAAAATCAATGGTCCCATATCGGCAGCTGCTCGTATCTGCAAATCCTCAAGTTCTTGTTCTGCATAATGCTGAATAAACACCAATGGATTTTTCAATTCGCGAGTCATTAACTTATGCGCCACAGCCCGCAACTCACCTACACGGTTAATATGATTACTCTGACAAATAACCACTATTTCTGGATGATACTTCAAACAAGCAAGGACTTCTTCATCCAAGTCACGATATGTAATGAAAAGGAACTTCAACGAAACAGGGTTCATGCTGATAAAAGGAAGAAAATCCTTCTTATATGCAGGATATGTATTAGGTTCACCCTTCCATACATCAGCATCAACGATATATCGAATATCTTCCTCCAAAGTTTGTGGCAAGTTTCTGCCTACATATACATAGTCCGGCATGAAATCAGGATTGAAAACATGCTGCTCACCAAAACGGGCTGCAATGACTAATGGCACATTATCGCCACCAATATCATGAACGGGAACAGTTTTACGACGTACACAATGCAGGTAATCAAAATTAGGAGCAGCCTCAGCCTCAATAGGCATATGCATTTCGCGAGCTACTATATAATCTCGCAGTTTTTTAGCCACAGGTATTTCCGCTTCAGGTGCTTCGCTAAGCGAAACACGTATGGTATCACCATAACCATCAGCTAATAACGCACCTATACCCAGAGCCGATTTTATGCGCCCATCCTCTCCTTCACCAGCTTCGGTTACGCCTAAATGTAAAGGAAAGTCCATTCCTTCTCCATCCATAACATTGACTAAAAGGCGAACAGTACGCACCATTACTGACGCATTGGAAGCTTTGATAGAGATGACCACATCCTTAAACTGCTCTTCGACACAGATACGCAGATACTCCATACATGACTCCACCATACCTTCTGGGGTATCGCCATAGCGTGACATAATGCGGTCGGACAGCGAACCATGATTTACTCCAATACGAATAGCTGTATGCTGCTTCTTACAGATATTAAGGAATTGAACAAAACGATCATGCAACCGTTGTAATTCCTGCGCATATTCCTCATCAGTATATTCAAGATGTTCGAATTTTCTAGCAGGATCAACATAATTCCCCGGATTAATACGAACTTTTTCAGCGTAAAGAGCAGCAACATCTGCCACTGCTGGGTTAAAATGTACATCAGCCACCAAGGGTACCATGCATCCGTCTTGGCGCAAAGCTGCATTTATCTGACGTAAATTTTCAGCCTCTGCAACACCTTGTGTTGTAAGACGTACATACTCCCCCCCTGCTTCTACAATGCGTTTTACTTGCGCCACACTACCCATTGTATCGCGGGTAGAAGTATTTGTCATACTTTGTAGGCGTATAGGATAGGAGCCGCCCAAAGGGGTGGCTCCTATATTTACTGTGCCGGTTTTGCGGCGCTGATAATTGAATAAATCCATCAAATTACTCTACAATCATACTTAACATTTGCCAAAACATCGTTGGCCTGTGTTACCTTAGAAGCAGATTTTTTCTTATGCTCATCCAACTTACTTGCTATTTTAGCATCTGACAATGCCATAATTTCAGCTGCCATCAAAGCAGCATTTTGACCGCCATTAACAGCCATTGTAGCAACAGGAACACCTGGAGGCATTTGTACCATAGAATAAAGTGCATCTACACCCATCAGCGGACCACTATTGATTGGGACACCAATAACTGGTAGCGTGGTATTTGCTGCAATAACACCTGGCAGAGCTGCAGCCATACCTGCACCTGCAATAATAATCTGAATGCCACGACCTTTAGCCTGCTGAGCAAATTCTGCCACAGCACTAGGCGTACGATGAGCAGAAAGAGTCCTCATCTCAAAAGGTATCTCCATTTCGTTCAGAAAATCGGCAGCTTTCTCCATTACGGGCAGATCACTAATGCTGCCCATCACGATACTTACCAATGCTTTCATATAAAAATGTATTATAAGTTAATTAATTTCTTGTATCCTTCAGCATCCAACAATGCATCATAGTCAGCATCTGGATCTGGTTTGATTTTAATCAGCCATCCTTCGCCATAAGGATCTTTATTCACGAGTTCAGGTTGATCTTCAAGTGCTTCATTTTGTTCAAGCACCTCACCTCCTACAGGCAAAAAAATATCAGAGATAGTCTTGACTACCTCAATAGTGCCAAATACTTCACCAGCATTGAGAGTCTCACCTACCGTTTGAATATCTACAAACACGATGTCACCCAGCTGATCCTGCGCATAGTCTGTTATGCCTACATAAGCAACATCACCATCAACACGAATCCATTCATGCTCATTGGTATACTTGATGTTTTCAGGAAAATTCATATCAATTGATTATTTTAGGTTATACAAAATTTGCATTTCGCAAATATATCACAAAAAGGAATTATTTGCAAATATTTTACCAGTTAAAAGAGAAGAAACCTCACTAAATCGTTGTAGAATGGATGCAATACCACAAAGGAACAGCCTAAGCCGACAGCAAAACCTACCAACACTTCCCCCAAAGAATGGTGCCCTAATACAATCCGAGCAGAGCCTACCACTCCGGCTACCAAAATCATAGCGCACAGCCACCATACTGGATTATAGCCAAAAAGCATACTGAAAGCCACCAATCCACCTATGGTAGCACCAGCACCAGCCATATGCTCACTAATGCGCCATCGTAAGTTGAACACAAGGCATACTACCATCAGCATCAAAGCCGTTAAAATAATGCCTTTCATATACCAGGGAATATTGAGCCGACGCATAATCACCAAACAAAATACATAGGATAATAAATATAACAAAAGCGGCAAATACCTATGCTTACGTTGAGCCATGTCGTCGTGACTGAAGCCATTCACCTTCCTAAATATATATATGGTAAGATGAGGAATCAAAATGGTAAATGCATATACAACCCCTAAAACTATCAGTTTGTACTGTAAAGGCATGATACGAAGATAGGAAAATATAAACAAGATGAGAAAAGACACAAAAGCTATGTAATACGGCGAGAAAAAGGCCGATATTATCCTAGCTAATCTTATGAGAGCAGCCTCTGTTTTATAATGATCTGCCATATTAATTACCTCTTTATTCTCTTCTCATTCTGGCTACCGGAATGTTAAGCTGGATACGGTATTTAGCCACCGTTCGCCGAGCCATGTGGTAACCTTTTTCTTCCATTTTCTTAGTCAATTCATCATCAGTCAATGGATGATGTTTATCTTCATTTTCAATCACTTCTTTTAGTATTCTCTTTACCTCACGAGATGACATTTCTTCCCCATCTTGCGTAACGAATCCATCGGTAAAGAAATATCGTAAAGAAAAAATGCCATAAGGCGTTTGCGCATACTTGCTATTACAAACGCGCGAGACAGTAGAGATATCAAGTTTTGCACGCTCTGCCACATCCTTCAAGATCATAGGTTTCAACAAAGATTCATCGCCTTCTTGAAAAAAGGGGTATTGCAATTCTATAATAGCTTTCATCACATTGGTCATTGTCGTTTGACGCTGACGAATAGCATCTATAAAACCTTGAGCTTTATCAATCTTGTCCTTTAAAAACATAGCAGCCTCTTTCTGGTCACGGGTTTTCTTTGCATTATTCCCAGTTTGTTCCTTCAGCTGGCGACTAAAATCAGGGTTTAGTCGCAACTCAGGTAAATTTGGGTTGTTAAGACTGAATGACACATGACCATCATCGTCAGTATCCACAATAAAGTCAGGTGTTATTTGCTGCAAGTTTTTCCCTATTGTTTCTCCCAGAGAAGCTCCTGGTCGTGGGTTAAGATGAGTAATTTCCTTAATTGCTTGCTGGCATTGAACATCGCTCACTCCCATCTGTTGACATATCTTATCCCAATGCTTCGTTGAAAATTCCTTGTAATATAAACTTATAATCTTCTCCTCCAATGACAGCAAAGGATCTTGCCTGCCCTCAATGGTTTGAGCTTTACGCCTGATCTGAATAAGCAAGCACTCCTGCAAATTACGAGCCCCTATACCAGCAGGGTCAAATTGTTGAATTACCTTCAAAATTCCCTCCAGCTCTTGCTCAGAGGTTTCAACTCCGGCATATATAAGCAGTTCATCAACAATAGACGCAATAGGCTTATGCAGCAAGCCATCATCATCTAAAGAACCAATTAAATATTCTGCCAGTTCACGCTGATGTTCATCCAAGTCATGTTCCATTAACTGATCTTTCAGCGTTTGATAAAATGAGGTAGTATCGCTGAATGGAATTTCCTCCATCCTTTCATTACGATCGTAGTTTTGTTCTTGAAGCTTGTAATCAGGGATGTCATCATCATTGCGGTAATCATCCAAAGCATTGTAACTGGTATCACCCTCATCTTCAGGATTTAATAACTCGTCAGTCACATTCTCGGGTGTTTCTTCCTTTCCTTCTTCCAACGCAGGATTATCAAGCAGTTCTGACCTCACACGATCCTCTAGCTCAACAGTAGGCAGTTCCAATAGCTTAACTGCAAGAATCTGTAGAGGCGACAATGTCTGCAATTGCTGTTGCGACTGCACTTGAATCTGATTGGATTTTTGAGCCATCTTTTGCCAAGTTTATCTTAATTCTCCGCAAATTTACGTTTTTTTCTTGTATCTTTGTCCATATTAATTGAAAAACTTAAAACTTATAGACATGTTTACGAAAGATACCTATTTGCAGCGAAGAGCCCTGCTAAAGAAAACCATCGGCTCTGGCGTGTTGCTTTTTTTAGGCAACGATGATATGGGACTTAACTATGAAGATAACGCTTTCCGCTATCGACAAGACTCTTCCTTTTTATATTTTTTTGGTATTTCACAGGCAGGACTTGCTGCTATCATAGATATTGACGAAGACAAAGAGATCATTTTCGGAGATGAAATAAGTCTCGATTTCATTGTTTGGACAGGTGCACTACCCACGCTGCAAGATAGTGCTGCAAAAGTGGGTGTGTCAGATACTCGCCCTTACCTACAGGTGGTGGATTATTTGAAAAAGGCCCAAACTAAAGGCCAACCAATTCACTATCTACCTCCTTACCGTCCTGAGCACAAGCTGAAAATCATGGATTGGTTGGGCATCGCCCCCTCTGCACAGGAAGGCTCTGTACCTTTTATACGCGCCATCATTAAACAACGTAACGTCAAGACCGCAGAGGAAATAGCAGAAATAGAAAAGGCATGCAACGTTACAGCAGACATGCATATTGCTGCCATCAAATGTCTTCGCCCCGGCATGCATGAATACGATGTAGCTGCTGAGATTGAACACATTGCTGCATTAAACAATTGCGAGCTATCGTTCCCTACTATTGCTACTATTAATGGTCAAAACCTCCACAATCACTACTACGGCAACTTGGTGAAACCAGGTGATTTATTCCTGATTGATGCTGGAGCAGAATTGGAGAGTGGCTATTGTGGCGACATGTCATCAACTCTTCCTGCCGATAAGACATTCACACAAAAGCAAAAAGACGTATATGTAATTCAGAATGCCATGCATCTGGAAAGTGTGAAAGCTTTACGTCCTGGGGTTCCTTATATGGACGTATATGATTTATCGGCTAAAGTCATGGTAGAAGGCATGAAAGATTTGGGACTGATGAAAGGCAATGCTGATGACGCAGTTCATGAAGGAGCCCATGCCTTGTTCTTTCCTCACGGTCTAGGTCACATGATGGGTTTGGATGTACACGACATGGAAAACTTAGGTGAAGTTTGGGTAGGTTATGACGGTCAGCCAAAGAGTACCCAGTTCGGTCGTAAGAGTCAACGCCTTGCCATTCCTCTACAACCAGGCTTCGTTCATACAGTTGAACCTGGCATCTATTTTATTCCAGAATTAATAGACAGATGGAAAAAGGAGAAAAAATTCACAGACTTTATCAACTATGAGAAAGTTGAAGAGTATCGTCATTTTGGAGGTATCCGCAATGAAGAAGATTATTTGATTACCGAAACCGGTTCACGACGTTTAGGCAAGAAAATTCCTTTGACACCTGAAGAAGTAGAAGAATTGAGAAACTGATTATAAAAAAGGAGTTAGGTTTTAAAGCCTAACTCCTTTACTCTTATTAAATATGCAAGGTAATAACAAACCTTGTTCCTTTTGTATATTTTGGATCAATCTCAAGATCACCATTCATTTTCTTCGTCATTTCTTTACAAATAGGCAAGCCAAGACCATCGCCCTTACAAAGATCTTTAATCTCCAAGAAAGGCTTGAACACATCTTCAATTTTTTCTTCTGGGATACCACATCCTGTATCTGTCACAATAAATTGTTGCATGTGTGCACCACGTTTCTTGTAGTCCAACCAGATATGACCTTGTGCAGGTGTATATTCTGCAGCGTTATCCAACAAATGACTCAAAATGTGCGACAAATATTCCCTATAAATCTTCGCATTCATTTTAGGGGCATTGACCATTATTTCAACATCAGGTTGTACCTTGTTGCGAATACTTTCTATCATTTCTTCACAGAATTGTGGAACAGAAACATCTTCCATCTCCAAGTCTGCAGTTGGCATATTCTCTAATTTAGAAAGCGTCTGAATATGGTCCGAAAAGTCGAGCAACGCTTGCACCTCTGGTATATTTTTGTCAAGTTTTTCCAAAGTGGGGTCAAGTTGCGAAGAAATATTGCTGATAAATTTAGCCTTCAAAGCATTATTATCTTCCGATAACTTAATAGCTTTCTTTTGTTTACGAGTTACCATTATATAACGCAAAAGCACAATAATGCCAATAACCAACGCCGCAGCCAATGCAGCAGCTAATATACAAAGAGCGATGATTATCATTTGGCGTGAGCTTAAGGAACTATCCTTTTCTTCAATTATCGCCTCATTTTCGGCTATTTGTTGCTTCAGGACCCCTGTCTCGTCTGCCAATTTCATAGCATTAACAGAATCTTTCCAAACTATATAATTGCTATAAACTTGGGCCACCAAATTGGCATTATTGCTCTTTTTTCCATTAGCAATCAGCGTCTGATACACCTCGTCAATCTTGTTATAGTCTTTTTGAGTTATCATTTTGCTGGCCATCTCCTTAAAGACAGTATCACCCTTGGAAATCTGTCCAAAAGAGTAATAATAAACAGCCTTGTTATACAGCAAATCATTCTTCAGGTCATCATCATTGGCCGAGTTGGCCTGCCCCTCCATAGTATTGATTTGTTCTAAGGCACGTCCAGAATTTCTCATTTTCATATACATCTGCAAGCGTTCCTTAGTCACCAAATAGTGCAATCCAGGCAATATACTACCACCTTTTTGTTCCTCTTCGTTAATTGCTTGATCAACACGACGCAGCAATTCAAAACCTTCTTTAAAGAAATTCTCTTTATAATATAAAGCTGTAGCCCTCGTTCCGCACTCAACACCCTCTTTTATTTGGCCTTTGCTTGCATAGTTTTCAAAAGCACGGATAAACAATGAACGCGCAGCTGCAATATTGTTTCTTGCATCCTCAGCTTCAGCACGCTGATGTAATTCGCTCTTTTGCCCCTCCTGCGCATTCATCAAAACACAGCAAAAGAACATGCTAAAAAATAAGAAAATAAATTTTTTATTCATATCATTGATTATTTTTATTTTCAGTAAACAAAGCTACTACCACCTATAAATTCACGAATAAGTGATGTATATGGAATTTCGTTATCTCGTATAGCATAGAAATAACGCATAAATTTCAATAAACGATAAGCCTCAGCATACTCACGGCAATTTTGAGGTACCATGTTTAGTATTGGCTCCACATGACTGCGGAAAGCGGCAAATTCAAACAACAGAGCCGAGTTAAACATCACATCGGCATTCTCCTGGAAGGGGAATATCCACTTGTCTTCACCAGCTCGTACACTCTGCCAACGAGCAATGGTCTGCTGAGCAGAATAACCACGATAATTGAAATCGCGAACAATGCGACGTACCAAACGGTTATCGGTAGTTGGTATCCAGTTATGACGGTCAAGAGCTATGGTTGTCAAAGCCGACACATAAATCTTAAACTTACTTTCATCAGGAATCTGTGGTGTCAGTTCAGGATTCAAGCCATGATTACCTTCCATCACAAGCACCATATTGTCTTCCAATTTCAATTTTTCACCACGATATTCACGTAGCCCTGTATGGAAGTTGTAATATGGCAACTCTACCTCTTCACCTCTTAAGATAGCCTGCATCTGCTCATTAAACAACTGCAGATCGAGGGCATAAATTGATTCATAATCATAATCGCCTTTTTCATCTTTTGGCGTTTTATCGCGAGGCAAGAAATAATTGTCGAGCGAAATAGCATAAGGAATAATGCCATTAGTAAGCAATTGTACAGAAAGGCGTTTGCTAAAAGTAGTTTTACCTGATGATGACGGACCAGAAATCAGCACCAGCTTTACAGGTCGCCCTTCAGCCGTACGATTGTAAATCTGTTCTGCTATTTTTGCTATCTTCTTCTCTTGCAAAGCTTCAGCCACATTGATGATTCGCGTAGCAAAGCCATGCTGACAAGCCTCATTCAAGTCGCCCACCGTTTCCATATTTAAAATATGATTCCAACGCAAGTGCTCTTGAAACACATCCAGCATCTTCTCCTGTTTTATAATATCGTCTATCTTATCAGGATTCACATGACTAGGTATCCTTAGCAACAAACCATCATAATATTTCACGATATCAAACAGGCTAAGGAAACCTGTTGATGGTACCAAATTACCATAAAAACTGTCTATCGTGTCGCCCAACATATAATAATTGGTGTAAAGCTTGCCTGATGTTTCAATCAGCTTTACCTTATCATCACGCCCTTTTTCCTTAAAAATGCGTATAGCCTCTGTTGCCTGACATTCAACTCGTTTGAAAGGAATGTCTGCAACAATTATTTCCTTCATTTTGGCTTTAATGGCACTCACATCTTCGAGCGTTATTGCCCTATCTATGTACAACGAACAATAATAGCCATTAGAAACAGGGTGTTTAAGGAATAACTCACCGTTAGGAAACAACTCGCTTACAGCCTTATACAGCACAAAACATAGCGAACGAACATAAGTACGCATGGCAGAAGGATCACGAACATCCAAGAACTCAATATCCTTGTTATTATATAATTTGAAACTAAGGCCTTCGCTCACATTATTTACCCTAGCACTAATTACTGGATAAGGTAATTGTACACCAGAAGCGGTATAGATACTCTGCAAATCGCTACCTGCGGGGACTTCTAACATTTTGCCATTGTTTAAACAACTTATCTGTATCATAACGTTTATGTTAGTGTTTTTTATTGCATTTATCTCGTAAAGATATGACAAATAATTGAAATAGTAACAAACAAAGTACATTTTTTTGTAACTTTGCAGCATAAACTATTAATAATGTGGAAAATGGATGAAGCAAAAAGTATAGAGATGTTGTTAGAGCACGGCATCAGGCCCACAGCCAACAGAATAACCCTGATAAAAGCGTTGTCGGAAGCCAAATATCCCCTGACAATGATGGAATTGGAGGATTTAGTGGATACCATCGACAAGTCGAATATTTTCAGAACATTGACCCTATTCCGCGAACAACATATGGTGCATGTGTTAGAAGACGGTGCAGATGCCATCCGCTATGAGCTTTGCCATTGCCACAATGACGAGCATGACAACGACGTACATGTTCACTTTTATTGTGAACGATGCGGACAAACATATTGCTTGAACGACATACCAATACCAGTGGTTGCTTTACCTGACGGTTATAGCATTACCACCATCAACTATTTAGTAAAAGGAATTTGTCAGAAATGCCAACAATAATATAGCTCCTTAAAAAAAGGAGCTATATCCGTTAAGGAAAACCTTAACTTTGTACGTTAAAAATGTGCAGTAAAAAGCACAAGGAATTTTAAGCCTTGTTGAATTCTTCTTTACCTACGCCACAAATAGGGCAAACCCAATCTTCGGGAAGATCCTCAAATGCTGTGCCAGGAGCAACGCCATTATCTGGATCGCCTACTGCTGGATCATACTCATAATCACATACAGAACAAATGTACTTATCCATACTAAAAATAGTTTAAATGTTAGCTAATCAATTATAGTTATCACTTTTTGCAAAGGTAGGAAACTTCTGTCTAAAACCAAATATTTTTGGTATTATTCTTTCTCAGAGCGAGAAGTATTTGCATGGATATGATGAATGAATGTGAAAAATGGGCGACTATGTTGTAAATGTTGTACAAGCAAGGTTTGGGAAATAAGTGTTATTTGTGTAATTTTGTGGCGAAATTATTCGCATTGATAATGCAACATGACAGAAGATAAACCTATATTAACCGGACTGACCGATGCTGAGGTGTTGCGTAGTAGGCAGGAGCATGGTGCTAATGTGCTTACTCCTCCTAAGCGTAAATCCATGTGGCAGTTATACTTGGAGAAATTCTCCGACCCTGTCATCCGCATCCTGCTCGTAGCAGCTTGCCTCTCACTGGTCATATCCATATTTGAAAATGAATATGCCGAAACCATCGGCATTATTGCTGCTATTCTACTGGCTACAGGTGTAGGTTTCCTATTTGAATACGATGCCAACCGCAAATTTGATTTGCTCAACACCGTTAATGACGACAATGCCGTGAGGGTGATGCGCAATGGACATGTTTGCGAAGTTCCTCGTAAAAACATTGTGGTAGGCGATATCGTACTGCTGGAAACGGGCGAAGAGGTTCCTGCCGATGGCAAATTATTGGAAGCCACCTCATTATTAGTAAACGAGTCGTCACTTACGGGAGAACCGTCAGCCTCCAAAACCACCAACCCTGCTCATTTTCACCCAGACGCTACCTATGCTGATAATATGGTGATGCGAAGCACCACCGTACTTGACGGACACGGCATTATGGAAGTTTTATTGGTGGGTGATGCCACAGAAATTGGCAAGGTGGCCAAACACAGCTCAGAGGAAACGCATGAGGTTACACCTTTGAATCAGCAATTAGACAAACTGGCTCAGCTCATTGGCCATATTGGCTTCACTGTTGCTGCATTGGCATTCTTGGCTTTTTTCATCAAAGATGTTATCTTGGCTTACGACTTTGGTTCCCTGCATTCTTTCGACGATTGGCTGAATCCTATCAAAGATACGTTACAAATATTCATGATGGCCGTTACCCTGATTGTAGTAGCTGTGCCTGAAGGCCTCCCTATGAGTGTGACATTGAGTTTGGCCTTGAATATGCGCAGGATGCTTTCTACCAACAACTTGGTGCGCAAGATGCATGCTTGTGAAACCATGGGTGCCATCAATGTTATTTGTACAGACAAAACGGGTACCTTGACACAAAACCTGATGCAGATGCAAGAAGCTTGTTTCTTTGGTTTGCAAAAGGACAAGCAATTGAAAGATGATGGAATCAGTGTGCTGATTAAAGAAGGCATCAGTGCCAACTCTACTTCGTTCTTAGATATTTCTGCTGATGCAGGGCAACCTACAGGCATTGGCAACCCTACCGAGGTGGCCTTGCTTTTATGGCTTCATAAGCAAGGCATTGATTACCTGAAACTAAGACAAGATGCTACAGTCATTGAACAATTGGCTTTCTCGACCGAACGTAAATTTATGGGTACCCTGGTTCATTCTGCCCTGTTGGGTAAAGATGTATTATATATAAAAGGTGCACCTGAAATTGTAGCAAAGATGTGCTCACACGTGCATAGTTCCAAAGGTTTAGAGCCCATATCCAACTATCAGCAAACCATCGAGCAAGACCTCTTGACCTTCCAAAATCAAGGTATGCGAACATTGGGGTTTGCATATAAAATAAACCATGGCTCAGACAATAACGACACTTCGTCCTTGCTCAATGGTGAATTAAACGATGCCATCTTCTTAGGTTATGTTGCCATCAGCGATCCTGTACGCCCCGATGTGCCAGATGCCGTCAAACGTTGCCAGTCTGCAGGCATTCAAGTAAAGATTGTTACAGGTGATACGCCTGCTACGGCTACAGAAATTGGTCGCCAGATTGGATTGTGGACACCTGAAGATACTGACCGTAACCGCATTACGGGTACTGATTTTGCTGCTTTGAGCGATGAAGAGGCCTTGGAAAGGGTGCTAGACATAAAAATTATGTCACGAGCACGACCAACGGATAAACAACGACTGGTACAGCTTTTGCAACAGAAAGGTGCCGTAGTGGCCGTTACTGGTGATGGTACAAACGATGCTCCTGCCCTGCATCATGCACAAGTAGGACTTTCCATGGGTGATGGTACCTCTGTGGCCAAAGAAGCTTCCGACATTACATTATTGGACAATTCTTTCAATAGCATCGGTACTGCTGTCATGTGGGGTCGTTCGCTCTATCGCAACATTCAGCGATTCATTTTGTTCCAACTTACCATTAACCTGGTGGCGTTGCTCATAGTTTTTTTAGGTGCTTTCTTTGGAACAGAATTGCCTCTTACAGTAACGCAAATGCTGTGGGTGAACCTTATCATGGATACATTTGCTGCCTTGGCACTTGCTTCTCTCCCACCCAGCGAGGCCGTGATGCATGAAAAGCCTCGCAAGTCTTCCGATTTTATCATTACAAGTCCGATGAAGACATTTATCCTTGGCTACGGACTCATATTTTTAGTAGCGCTAATGGGATTGCTTTATGTATATAATCATGCTGATGGAGGTATGAACCTGCATCGTCTAACCATCTTCTTTACCGTATTTGTATTGTTACAATTCTGGAATTTATTCAATGCAAAAACCTTTGGTTCTTACGAATCAGCCTTTAAGAATCTACATCATTCACAAGGTTTAATGGGTGTAGCACTACTTATTTTGGTAGGACAGATTTTAATTGTAACGTTTGGTGGAGAAGTTTTCCGTACGGAACCTCTTCACATTACGGAGTGGTTCATTATTTTGGGCGCAACATCTTGTGTGCTTTGGGTGGGTGAAATTGATAGATTAATTAAAAGGAACAAGCGTTAAGATGGGCAACAAATATGTGGCGACTATAGGATTTTTCGATGGTGTGCATCGTGGGCACCAGCATTTGCTCAAGCAGGTGCTTGAGGTGGCACATACACATAATTTGTCTGCTATGGTCATCACCTTCGCCCAACAACCTCGTCATGTGGTGAGTCATGAAACCGACCGTTTCTGTTTGTTAACCACCACCCAAGAAAAACTTCGATTGCTACATCAAGCAGGCATTGATCATTGCGAGGTAATGGAGTTCACGCCTGAATTGGCCTCTCTTTCTGCTTATACATTCATGCAACTGCTTCATTCCAACTATCAGGTAGTGACATTAGTTATAGGTTATGACCATCGTTTCGGGCATAATCGATCTGAAGGGTTTGATGATTATGTACGTTATGGACAAACATTGGGCATAGAGGTCATACAGGCCACCGAGTTCCCAGCTGTCAGTTCGTCCAGAATCAGACAATTACTGCTTGCTGGCGATTTGGAACCGGCCAATGAAATATTGGGGCATTATTACCAACTGGAAGGCAAAGTGGTGAGTGGTTTCCACGTGGGCCAAACCATGGGTTTCCCAACGGCTAATTTGCAAGTAGCGACAGAAAAGCTCATTCCTGATAATGGGGTATATGCTGTGCTGGTTGAATTAGAGGGTACCACCTACCAAGGCATGCTCAATATTGGTACCCGACCAACAATGGCTAACGGTGATGAGCGTAGCATCGAGGTACATATTTTCGATTTCCACGAAGACATTTATAATAAGGAGTTACGATTGTCGTTGGTAAAACGAACACGAGGGGAAGTAAAATTTGCTTCAAAGGAGCAATTAGCGTTACAATTGCAACAAGATGCTACTGAAATCAAAGCCATCCTGGACAACAATAAGATTGTATAATATTAAACTTTTGAAGATCAATGGTGAATAATCAAAAGTCAATGTTGAAGAAGTCTATTCTTTTAGTGCTGCTTTATTTGCTGATACAGCTCATAGCAGGCACCCTTGTATCACTTGCCATCACCCAATGGCCAACCTTAGAAGTAGAACTTTCGGTGGTGATAGCATTGCTATTGGCCAATGTTATAATGGCAGGCATCCTGTTTTACAAAGGATATCTATCTGATAAACAATTAATAAACCCCACAACACCATCTTTCCTTTGTTGGACAGTCGTAGCTGGTCTGTCGGCCATCTTCATCTCCGATGCCGTGGCGTCTATCTTCAGTTTCTTGCCCAACTGGCTGGAAAGCACCTTCTCCAACATGGAGGGTTCTTGGCTAGGTGTTTTAGCCATAGCCATTGTAGGGCCAGTTTTAGAAGAAATGCTGTTCAGAGGCGCCATTACCACAGAACTGCTGAAAGGTTATAGTCCGAAGAAAGCCATCATTTATTCGGCCCTCATCTTTGGCATTTTCCACATCAATCCAGCACAGGTTTTAAATGCTTTTTTAATAGGTTTATTACTGGGGTGGCTATTCTACAAAACACGTAGTCTGGTGCCTTGTATAGTGATTCATATCCTTAACAACAGTCTGTCGGTTTTCTTCACGAAAATCTATCCTGATGCTGAAACGCTGATTGATGTAATGGGACCTATTCCTTACTTCATTTGTCTGGCCGTAGCCATTTTACTATTAATACTTTCTATACAACTATTAAAGAAAAAGGGATAACGAATTGTTATCCCTTCTCTTTGGTTATCGCAGACTCTTGCGGGTCTTGCCTACTTTCGCTTTGTCACTTGTGACATTAAAGCCCGTAATTTCCAGCGTTGGTTTTTCACCTTGCGTATCAGCATGTTTCAAGGTGATATGAATTGGCTTGCTCTCGCCAGGCATCAAACTGAAATAATTGTCATTATACATCACAGGAGTCATCATGCAAGCTGTCTTGTCTCCCTTCACAGTCAAGCGAATCATCAAAGCTGGGGTGTCGCCATCGTTCTTCATCATGCCATCCAATACCCATTCGTCGCCTTCACGCACTACCTTGATGTCGTTACTTAACTGAACATAAGGCAAATCGAGCAACGATTGGTAATTGCCACTTTCCTTGCCACGCACATAGAAGTTGTCGGATAACAGTTTGTCGCCCTGCTTCAATGTCAATTTAATGAAATATGTTTGACTCAAAGCTGCTGGTTCTTCCAACGCAAACAAAGCCACGGTTTCGTCGTTCACCACATCCAAGGTAGTCTGTTTCTCCCAAGTCACCTGACCATCTTGACTGATTAACTGAGCAATTGCCGTAACACCAGCAAAATCGCCTGCATAGTAGTTCACAACCTCAATATCATCGCGCACAGGATTCCATTGAATATGAATAGGTTCACAAGCCTTCTTACTACCAAAGTAGGCTCCCGTAGGATTGAGGTAGTAATCGTAGGTTTGCCAAACCATAGACGGCCAAGCGGGGTGACTCATCCACAACAGTAAACCACGACGATGCTCGCCACGGCCTTCAAACATAGCACGATAACCGTTATAATTTACCCATTGTGCCCATTCAGCAAACTCCTCTGCATTCTTGGGTTTGTCGAACATTTTAGCAATCATGTCATTGAATGTTTGGGTAGATTGTGCCGACGGACCGTTATTGCCACCCAGGGCATAATCATGCAATCCATACATCGGATTAGGGGTATCCAAGGTGCTCACAGGCTCTAAGTGATCTTCGCCAAAGGCTTGCTTCATGCTCTCATAAGTCATCACATTTGGCATGCCTCGCTCACTATGGAAACGATCATGACCATAATTACGGAAATACTCTATCGGCTCCAACGCACGATAAGGACCCTCGCCACTTACCACACCATCGGCAGAATGAGAAATATAGCGCATACCTGGATGCAACTCTGCTACCAAACCACGCAGCTGTCCGTCTAATGATGCAGGTGGATTGCCCTCATTTCTACCCACATAGATGCCAAGTGCAGCATGGTTACGAATGCGTTTCACATAATCGCGGGCATTGGCCACGAACATCTCTTCGTAATAAGGATCAGGCCCATCGGCAGGATTAGCCAACCAGAAGTCCTGCCAAATCAGCACACCATACTTATCGCATGCCTCATAAAATTCTTCATCACCAATCATGCCCACCCAGTCGCGAATAATAGTAAAGTGCATATCGGCATGATATTTCACAGCTGCGTCGTATTCACGACCACGATAATTCAAGTTCGATTCTGCCATACCCCAGTTGCCACCAAAGCCAACGGCACGCTTACCATTTATATATACGGTGAGTCGCACTGGATTCTTGAACTGCTCTTTTGGTCGCAAGATACCACCACTTTGTACGTATGGCTCATCAACGAAGGTCAGCTCACGCACACCCGTCTTGAAGGTCTTGGCATCGCTCTCACGATTATCAACAGTAAAAGTAAACTTAGAATCATACAAATACTGATCACCATAACCAACAGGCCACCACAATTTTGGATTGTCCAAACGGGCAGAAGGCAACTTCACCAGTTTCTCCTCGCCAGGAGCCAGCTCAACCTCCATCTGCTCAGCTACTCCAGAACCATCGCCCTGCATATTAAAGTTCAGTACACCCTTAACAGCTTTATCACTATGGTTTTTCAAGGTAGCCTCGGCCAAGATATCGGCACAATCGGTAGCCGGCAAAGCCAAGTCGGTCTGCACAAACGGATTTTCTATGGTAACTGCCCCAGCATAAGTAAGATACACATCGTTCCAAATACCAATATTACGTCCCCTGATAGTAGGAATCCAGTCCCAGCCAATAGAAGCATGAAAGGTTGGATTATCAGCACCCAGCACACCACCGTTGTAATCGGGCGACCAAGCAGTCTGTTCCTTGATAACACCAGGATGCGCATTTTTGATGATCTTCACGGCCAACACATTCTCGCCTTGCTTTACCACACCTGTTACATCAAACTTTCCACGCATGAAAGCTCCATCGATATTCCCTACTTGCTTGCCATTGAGGAAAATCTCGGCTTTCCAGTTAATGCCACTGAAATCCAAGAACATGCGTTCTGCCAAAGCATCTACATTGAAGGTATGGCGGTACCAGAAATCTGAATAGAAGAACGACTCAGACACTTGTAATTGATTGTCGGCTACATTCGGATCAGGAACGGCACCTATATTTACATAGCTTGACAAAACGGTGCCTGGTACCGTAGCAGCAATCCAAGTCTTATCGTCAAAGCCAGACATAGCAATTGCTTCGCCCGTAGCGTTCACTTCTGAAGCACGTTGCAATTTCCAGTCACTTCCGTCTAAAGAACGCTGACCGTTCAGTACCTGATCATTATCAATATTCAGGTTGGTCCATGTTACCTCTGCCACCTGTGGTTGAGCCGTCAGACCACCCTTGCCCATTACCTCCAGTTCACTCAGCACATAAGGCTTACCACCTGCAGCTTCCGTCAGGTTCAAACGCACATAACGGCTCTTCACTGTCTTGCCGAGGTCAATCTCATCATTTTGTGCTTCGCCTCCAGGCAATTCAGCAACCTGCTTCCAGGTCTTGGCATCGTCAGATGCCTCTATCACACCCTTCACAGCCTTGTTGATCCAATGCAAATTCATCTTATCATATTGAGCCTCGGCACCCAAATCCACCATCAACCATTCGTTGCCAGCCGATGCACTCATCCAAGCACTGTTGAAACGATAAGATGGAAGCACAGACACTGGTTCACCAGCCTTCGCAAAATTCCAAGAAGAGAACGACCAGTTTTTGGCACTCGGCATCTTCATTTCAATTTTGAAATGGCTATAAGCCTTAGCAGAGTTAAGTTTTACGACATAATCAATGGTACGGTTTTCCATCCTTTGACCGCCATTGCCATAATTGGGGGTAGCAGCTGCAGGCGCAGGTTTGGGTTGGTAATCATACATGAATCTAACGGGCGATTTCCCCGTTGGCGTCTTCATCTCATAACGATAACCACCACCACGGTTCTCATTGCCGAAGAAACCATTGCCCTGTTGCACATCCAGTTCCTCCCAAGTATTGCCATCTACCGATGCCAATGTCTTTACTACATATCCTCTCGTAGCAGAAGGGTCCAGCGTTACCCTGCCTCGCAGGGCAATTTCATCAATATCAACCTGCATGTCGGCCATATCCAACTGCAAGAAAATATCGCCTCCCTGCACAGCAAATGAAGTAACATCATTGGTGTCAAACATGATTTCTTTTTGGTGGCGTGGCACCTCCCCTTGCTGGGTAAACAGTTGGGTAGTAGCAGGCATCTTATCGGTCAAGATACCATCAGTAGCCAATTGTGCCGTTAAATTATAGTCAATGCTCGAAGAAGCATAGGCAGCTTTAAGTTGAGCCACATTCCGATAGTTGAGGTCGGTAACTAATGTAGGTGCGAACCATTCAGCAGGATTGCCAGGATAATTACCAGGCTTACGGTTCATACCCTCTTGCGATGGCTGTTGTCCACCTCCACACCCTGCCATCACTAAAGCAGAACAGGCCATCACGGCCCATGCCTTATACAAAAAATTGTTTTTCATATCTTTAGATTATAAGTATTCGTATGTGCAAAAATAAATAAATTTAATGGAAAACAGCTGCAACAGACAAGAATAATTATAAAAAAGTATAGGGTAAATAATTACAGACAAAATTCGCAAAAACATCCCGACATCCCGACATGACCATGTATTTAACTGTATAACAGCGTGATAGCATGTCGGTATGTGGTCATCAACATACCGACAACATACCGACAGAAGGGGACAATATTTTCACCTCGATATTTGACGTTATACAGGATTTAAGAAAATATTAATTCCAATATGATAGATATTCGACCGATTGCATAGCATATAGTCAGATTTTTGACGCCGGTATATGTCGGTATCTTGTCGGGATGTGCACTCCCACATACCGACACATTAACAAACAATATATCAACTAATTACAACTACTTGTTGGAATGTCGGGATGTTTTTCGAAAAAAGTGCTATCACCTAATAAAGTGGTCTATTTTTCCACCCAAACTACCACCTCAGCCAGCGCTTGTTCAGGTACGTTCTAAAGGGCGGTTTACTCCGACTAAACCACTTCTTTACTACTACTAAACCGCCCTTTTACTACGAGCAAACTACGAAGAGAAAAGAGCCTGCATGACAATCCTTCTAAAGTGGTCTATTTTTCCAGAAGTACCACCAAAGGAAAATGTGTTTCTCGATTGACATTTTGTAAATTACCTCAAAAGTGGGATATTTATCAAAGATGGCGTTATTTATTCAACCACACCTCAGGATTGAGTTTGTCTTTTTCCTTGCGAAGCTGGAAGTGAAGGACAGTACGGTTATTGTCGGATGCATCGCTATAGATGGTGCCAAGTACTTGCTTGGTCGTTACATCATCGCCTTGCTTGACATCACTCTTGGAAAGGTTGCAATAGACAGAAATGTAGGAGCCATGGCGTACAAGGATGTTGAACAATCCATTGAGCTGGAATACAGCTGCTACCTTGCCATTGAAGATGGCACGTGCCTTTGCACCAGGTTTGCCCTGGATATCGATGCCTTTATTGTCGAGGGTAACATTACGAAGACCCGCCACATTGTATTGACCATAGTGACTCACAATGATATAGGATGTTGTGATAGGCATAGGTAATTTACCCCGATTGGATACAAAATTGGTGGAGAGTTCACGATCAGCCTTGCTTACAGCATACACCTCGTTCTTGGGTGCAGTAGTTGTCTTTGGCTTGGGTGCTGCCGGTTGGGTAGCAACAGCATCGGTCTTCTTCGTTCCAGCTGCAGCTTTAGCCTCATCTTCAGCCTTCTTCCTGGCCGCAGCCTCCTTGCGAGCCTCCTCTTCGGCACGTTTACGAGCATTCTCTATTTCGATCGCAATGAGTCTGTCAATCTGGTTGTTCAATTGATTGGCTTCACGACGTTTCTTAGAAATCTCATCTCGCAGGCCCTTTTGCTTAGACCTCAAATTTTTGATGACCGCCTGTGCTTTTTGTTCCTGAATTTCCAATTTTCTTCTTTCCTGCGCACGCTCTGCCAGTAAGCGAATCTTTTCATCCCTCACACTTTGCAACTCATCTTGTTTCAAAGAAATTTGCTCTTGTTTGCGAAGAATCTCTTTCCCTTGCAAACGCTGATAAGTAGCATATTCGCGCACATAACGCAAACGATTGTAGGTTTGCGAAAGAGTTTCAGCACTGAAAATGAACATCAGCTTTTCCTGGATACTATGGTTTTTATATAGATATTTCAGAGAAGCTTCATAGCGACGTTTTTTCTCCTCCAAACTAATTTTCAAGCTATCCAACTGACGATCAACGAAAACCAATTCACTATCTACTTGCAATAAATCGCTATTAATGGTATCGATGTAACGGCGTCGCTCCTCAATTTGTCCGTTCAAGGCATTCAAGCCATTGTACTGACTCGTCACATTTTTGTCGGTAGTCTTCAACAACTCCTCAGTTTCTGCTATCTGCTTCTGCAAGTCAGAACGCTTGGTTTCCAGTTCTTTGATGCGCTTGTTGGTTTGCGACATCAGCAACACTGGCACACAAATGAGCAGTAATATGAGGAAGTATTTTTTCATAAACTCATAAGTAATTGAAGCAATTCTTCAATGGTGACCTGACGATAGCGAGTGCTGATAGTTGTAGGTTCGATGGAGAAAGGTGAGGAAGAAAAATCGTACAATTCTATTCTCGCATTTGCCAATTTTTTGATGCCCAAATCCTCGCCCGACATCGTGGCTTTGCCCCCCGGCTTTGCTGCAGCCAGGATGAGTTTCTCCAAACGATTATAGCTATCACTGGGCAAATAACCCCTTAAATCTCTTTCAGAAGCCTTGACAAACCTGCGATTCATGCGATCAACCATCAACAAATAAGTAGGAGTGGCTTCAATGCGTGCCACTTCACTTCTGAACAAAGGCATGAGCAACGACATTTGCACCAATTCGCCTTGTTTCATCTTCATGGTACCGTTGACGGTAAAGACTGCATCACCATGAGGGATGGTCAACTCTACCTTTGAAGAAAGGTATTGTTGGATATCAGTACTATCTTTAATTACATTTTTGCTGCTTTTACAACCCACCAGCAGTAAAAGCATCGTTACCCACAATAGATTTTGTAGCTTCACTTTCATCATCTCACATATTTTTTCTGTCGTATCTTCTGGTCAATAGTAGCAGACTTACTGCCATTTTCTTTGGCCTTTTGCCAAAACTCCAACGCCTTTTCAGCATCACCCGTATGATAATAAATATCACCACAATGCTCCAACACCTCGGCACTCAGTTGCTCTTCGTTCTTCAAAGCCAGGTCAATGTATATCTTAGCCTGTTCGTAGTTGGCCTTCTCGAACAATATCCAAGCATAAGTATCCAGGTAAGTAGCATTGTTGGGCTCAGCCTTCACCGTTTTATAGCTCATTTCCTCTGCTTTATCCAAATCACGACGCTCCAAGGAAAGATAATAGGCATAATTATTCAATGCCATGATATTGTTGGAGTTATACTCCAAGGATTTATCGTAAGCCTCGAAAGTTTCCTTCATCAGGTTCTTAGTATGATAAGCATCGCCCATCATTGCGTAGAAATCGCTTATAATATTCTTTTCCCCCTCATCTGTCACATGTTCCAATGCTCGCTTGCAAACGCTGATAACGCTATCGGTTCGTTGTTGCTGGTTGTATCCGATGGCCAGGTAATAATAGAACTCCAGCATTTCAGGATCGGCCTGAGTTCCCGTCTGACAAATGTCAATCACCTCATCGTAATCTTCTTTCTTCACCGCCTCGCCCAATAAAGTCATGCGAGCCGTGTTGTTGGTAGGTTCAATCTGCAAAACCTGTTTCAGTACGGGTATGGCTTTCTCTACCATATTCTTGGAATAGAGATATTGCGCATACAACATAGGCAACTGCGCCTCATCAGGCTCTTGCTCCATGATACGGTCAAAAATATCAATGACAATCGTACTGTCTTTCTTACTATTCTCGTTACGGATAATCAAACGACGCATCACATCCTCCTTGGTATCAGCATCCACCTTACGGTTCAGCAAGACAGAGTTCAATTGCTGGTCGTACTTTTCCGTCTGTCCGGTTTGTTCATAGTAAGCAGCCAACGAATACATCGCCATGGCATTATCCGGTTCCGCTTTCAGAATCTTCTGATAAACATCAAAAGCCTGTTGGTATTTTTCTTTCTGCAAATAGGCATCGCCCAATATGACCTGATAGCGATAATCGGTAGGGAATTCTGCAGCCAGACTCTTCAATTCGTCCATGGCCTTTTCATCGTTGCCCTGCTGGTCGTAAATGGCAAATTTCTGCATGGAGATCTGCTCGTTTTTACCAATGCGCACCTCCAGTTTATTGAGCAACACGATAGATTTATCATAGTTAGCCTGACGACTATACACCTGCAGCAAACTATACATCACATCAATCTTTTGAGGGAACCGCTGATCCATATCCTCCAGCAACGCAGCAGCCTCATCCAGTCTGTTTTGCTGCACATAAAGATTGGCCAGGCCTTGCGCATACCAATAGTTATTGGGGTCATTCTTGACGGCCTCAGCCATGATAGCAGTACCCTTTTCATTATGTTTCAGCACAATGTAATATTGTGCAAGTTCGTAAAGAGCAGAAGGCGAATGCGGACGAATGGCCAGACAATGTTGCAACATATCATAAGAAGCATCATACTTTTTCTGTATGCGCAAACGAGTAGCCTCATGGAAATAATAATTGTACCTCCGATCATCTGACGATTGATCACTTCCAGCTTCGTCGTCATTCGGCAAAGCCACACCGAGCGAATTAGAGTCTCGCTCAGGATGCTGACCATCCACCGTTGACCACCCACTGCTAAGCAACGACAAAGTCAATACTATACAAACCAGTCTGATTATCTTCATTCTAAACAATTAATACAAAACTTTTACCAATACCTTCAAAACCTATAAACCTCAGTCTATAACCTATAACCTATAACCCATAACCTATAACCCATAAACCATAACCTATAACCAAAATCAATTCTTGCCAGAGTGACCAAAGCCACCAGCACCACGCTCCGTTTCATCCAAGGTTTCCACCTCTATCCACTCAGCTTGCTCATGACGGGCAATGACCATCTGCGCCACACGTTCACCATCGTTAATCGTGAAATCCTCTTGCGACAAATTGATAAGAATAATACAAATTTCGCCTCTATAATCAGCATCAATCGTACCAGGAGAGTTCAACACCGTGATGCCTTTCTTGATGGCCAAACCACTACGTGGACGTACTTGTGCCTCGTAACCAGCTGGCAATGATATAAATAAGCCAGTAGGCACCAAAGTCCTCTGCATAGGTGCTAATACTATCGGTTTTTCAAGATTAGCCCTTAAGTCAACACCTGCCGACTGGATAGTAGCATATTGTGGCAACGGATGATGTGATTTGTTGATAATTTGTACCTTCATAATGCATAAGTTTTACTAATTAGTTGCGAAAATAATGCTTTTATCCCATATAATTTGTACTTTTGTAGTTAATTTAAACTAAGAGGATGAAAAAATGGAATGGAGTAAACTGATTTCTGCCAAAAGATTCGGATTAGAGGAGTTTCATGAGGAAAGGCATGAAAACCGCACCGAGTTCCAACGTGATTTCGACAGGTTGATTTTTTCGCCTCCCTTCAGGCGATTGCAGAATAAAACGCAAGTTTTCCCGTTGCCAGGAAGTGTGTTTGTACATAACCGACTGACGCACAGTATTGAAGTATCATGCGTGGGTAGGTCGTTGGGAAATGATGTGGCAAAGGGTGTACTGGAAAGAGAACCAGCATTGCAATCTACCAACCTGCCCGAGATAGGTGCCATTGTATCAGCCGCTTGCTTGGCGCACGATTTGGGTAACCCTCCTTTCGGTCATTTTGGCGAAAAAGCTTTCTCCACTTTCTTCTCTGAAGGCAAAGGCTTGGCATTGAAAGACCAATTGCAAGAAGATCAATGGAATGACCTAAC
Source organism: Bacteroidaceae bacterium (assembly GCA_024682035.1). GTDB lineage: Bacteria > Bacteroidota > Bacteroidia > Bacteroidales > Bacteroidaceae > Bacteroides. The sequence goes on along the minus strand of JAIKZS010000012.1, from coordinate 627 downwards.
GCATTTTGAGGGCAACGCCAACACCTTCAGATTGTTGACACATCAGTTTGAAGGGCGCCGTAAAGGTGGATTCGTACTTACCTACGCTACTTTGGCCAGTATCGTAAAATATCCTTATTCCTCATCACATGCCAACAAAAAGGGAAAGTTCGGTTTTTTCACCTCAGAAAGAGGTAGCTACGAACTAATTGCCGAGGCATTGGGTATCAAGAAATTGGGCGACCAACTATATGCTCGCCACCCACTGGTGTATCTGGTGGAAGCTGCTGATGACATCTGCTATGAGATTATGGACATAGAGGATTCATTCAAGCTGAAAATTCTTTCATTAGATGAAACGAAAGAATTGTTGATGGGTTATTTCCCCGACGACAGAAAAGCCAAAATGGAAAAGACCTTGAGCATGTTGAGCGACCACAATGAGCAAATAGCTTACCTGCGCTCAAACGTTATTGGTCTGCTAACACACGAATGTACGCAAGCATTCTTAGACAACGAAGAAAAAATATTGAACGGTGAATTTGCAGGTTCATTGATTAAACACATACCTGATTTGCCGGCCAACGCTTACCAACATTGCTGCAAGGTGGCTTATGAACGTATTTACAAATCGCGTGATGTGGTGGA
>JAIKZS010000126.1 GCA_024682035.1 Bacteroidaceae bacterium | reverse complement strand
GACTGCTACATTTCCATTGGATTAGACAAGCGAAAAAGCTACGCAGGTGAATACAAACTGTGTGTGCGATTTACGCTTAACCGCAAAGTGCTTTACTGGCACTTGGGGGCATTGCTAACTCCAGCGGAATTTGAAGAAGTCAGCGAAATTAATGTGGCCAAAGGCCATAGGGGCAGAATCAGTAGGAAGGCTGCCATGAAAGTACATTGGATCCAATTGTTGGATAATTATGCTAAAAGAGTCAACGACATTGCATGTATCCAACCATTATCTCTTGATGCTATTAGAGCGGTATTGTCTGGAAAGAACTTAATTTCCAAAAATCTTTTGACTATATGGAAGGACTATGCTTCTGGTAAAAAACCTGGGACCCAACTCATTTACCTGAATGCGCTAAAAGATTTCAAGAACTTTAGTGGATATAGGGATGAAGACGGCTTTCAAATGTCGGCCAAAACCGTCAATGATTGGAAAAAGAGAATGGAAGAGCACGGATACAATAACACTACAATCTGTATGCGACTCCAAGCTTTAAGAATTATTGTCAATCTATGTGTTAAGGAAGGGTTGATGCAGACGTCACAAAACATATTTAGTAACATGTCTAAAGACAAGGTGTCGTTGCCTGTAGGACTAAGCCGTAATCACATGAATCTGGCTGTTGAGCAATGGCGAAATCTATATGATATGTTTGTGAAAGACCTGTATCCCATTGGATGGACGAGTAAACGAAAATCTACCACCAAAAAAGTTATAGGCGTTTTCTTAGGTATGTATCTTGGCAATGGGATGAACTTTGTAGATCTGGCACGATTAAGGTATGACGATTTTTATTTGCTGAACAAGGGAGAAGCCTTTTTATTCTATCGCACTAAGACTCGTGACAGAACAGTTAGCCCGAACGGAATTGTAGTGCCTATTATTCCTGAGCTGAAGACTGTTATTAAGGAAATAGGTGCGCCATACGAAAAGGATGGTCTTGTCTTTCCTTTTATTCTGCAAGGAGCAAGGACGGAAGCTGAGCAACGCCATAAAATCGCTAAATGGCATAGCATAAACAACCAATATCTGAAAATGGTGGCAAAGGAGATGATGGGGTTGGATATCTCCCTCAGTGAAACATGGGCACGTCATTCTTTTGCCACTGTTTTAAGTCATGCAGAAGTGCCAACCGAATATATCAGCGAGAGTATGGGGCATAGCCTAAACAGATCTATAACTCACAAGTATATTGGAAGAATTCCTCTTGAAAAGGCTAAAGCTTATAATTCACTGTTACTTAAGAATCAAAATGAAAAGATGCTTGAAACTATTATGATGATGAATAATAAGGAAAAAATCCTTATAGAACAATACCTAAATCTTAATTATCAGAAATAATGTTTTCACGTCGTTTATACCAATTTATTTCCTTTTAATAGCATTCACTTACTTAAAAGTCAAGATAAACAGCATACAACTTTTTCACGAAACCTAGAAATGCAATAATCGCGAATTATTGCAGCAAAATTAGAGAATTTTTGGGTAAAATGAATCAAAAACATTAAAAAGTGAATATTGATTTGTACTTCACAGCTGAATGAACGTAATACTTACAAGCAGATTACACAGCGGCTGGGTTATGCAAGTTTTATTTGCTTTTGTAACAAATGATAGTTATTTTATAAATTTTATTTTTTATGAAAGAAAGAGTATTAGTGCTTTTGGCTTGCTTATTTGCAAGCTTTACATTGGCAATGGCACAGAATCTTACCGTTTCAGGTACAGTTGTTGATGAAAACAACGAGCCTGTCATTGGTGCTTCTATTTTGGTAGAGGGTACAGCAAGGGGTACTATTACCGATATAGAAGGTAAGTTCACCATTCCCAATGTGCCTGCATCGGCTAAGAACCTGCAGGTATCTTTTGTTGGTTTGAGAACTCAGTTAGTTCCTATCACAACAGGTAACATTCAGATTGTTATGAAAAATGATGCTGAAGTCCTCGACGAAGTGATGGTCGTAGCTTACGGTACCACCACCAAGGCATCGTTTACTGGTTCTGCTTCTGTGATGCGTGATACCGACATGTCTGCACAGCGTCAGTCGTTGGTTAAATCATTTGAAGGTAAGGTAGCCGGTGTTCGCGTGGGTGCCTCTACTGGTGACCCAGGTTCCGATCAGGCCATCACCATCCGTGGTATTGGTTCTGTAAACGGATCTACCCAGCCTTTGTATGTTGTTGACGGTGTGCCTATTACCAATGAGAGCATGATTAGCTCAGGTCTCCGTTCACAATCAGTGTTGTCAACCATTAACCCCGATGATATTGAGAGCATGACCGTGCTGAAAGATGCTGCTGCATCTTCTTTGTATGGTTCACGTGCTGCCAATGGTGTTATCATTATTACCACCAAGAAGGGTTCTATTGGTAGAACCAAAGTTTCTTACGATGCTGAATTTGGATGGAGTGATGTAGCTGTTAAGAATGCTTTGAAGATGATGAATGCACAGCAACTGAAGACCTATTGGAAGGATGCCATTGAAGGCTACTTTGAAATTCGTGCAAAGATGGATCCTGCAGATGCAGAAGCTGCTGCTCAAGAAGAAATCAACCTTGCATGGGAAGAAGGAGGCTGGTTCCACAATCCTAATGCAACTACCAGTACCGACTGGAGCAAGGAAGTATATCGCACTGGTTTTACCACCAACCATCAGGTAGGTATCAGTGGTGGTTCTGACAGAACTCAGTTCTATGCCAGCTTTGGTTACAACAAGGTTAATGGTACGGTCAGGAATAGTAATTTCGAGCGCTATAGCGGTCGTCTCAACTTAGATCACCAGGTAACTAATTGGTTGAAGGTAGGTGTTAAGCAGATGATTTCTTTCTCTAGCACTGACGGTTTCCGTGACCAAGGTGATCAATCACAGGGCTTTGGTACAACTGCTCCGTTGTCAATTATGTTCTCAAGTGACCCTACTTCTCCTGTTAGGTTATCCAATGGTGAGTACAACCCAGATACTTCATTTGGTAAGGTAGCTAATCCTAACCTAATGCTTAGCAAGAACTTAAATGAATATACAGAGTTTGTGAAGACAAAGACTATGCGTAGCATGACCAATGCTGATGTAGAAGTTAAGTTGCCTCTCAACTTTACTGCCCGTTCCGTATTTGGCTATGACTTTATCAACAATAAAGTGCATGAGTTCTGGGCTCCAAAATCAGTTAATGGTGAGTCTTTGACTGGTTTGTCAGATCGCAGAGACTATACTAACCGCACCATGACATCATCCACCACATTGAATTATGTGAACGATTTTGGTCAGCACCATTTGCAGGTGTTGGGTGGTTTTGAGGCTGAGAAGCGTCAGTACGACAACCTGAGTGCTTCTGCTAAGCAGTTCGTCACCTATAAACTGCCTGAATTGTCTAATGGTCAGACTTACAGCACAGGTAGTTCAGTCAGTGAAAATTCTATTTTGTCTTGGTTGGCAAATGCAAACTACAATTATGCCAATAAGTATTACTTCTCTGCCTCTTTCCGTCGTGACGGCTCTTCTCGTTTGGCAGCCGATAACCGCTGGTCAAACTTCTGGTCAGTATCTGGTGCATGGCGTATCAGCGGCGAGAATTTCCTGAAGGATAATCCTTGGTTCAACGACTTGAAGCTGCGTGTGTCTTATGGTACCAATGGTAACCTGCCAACAGGCAACTACTCTTACATGGGTCTGTATTCTACTACAGGTGGTTATGGAACCAATTCTGCTTATTATTGGTCACAGCTTTCAAACACTAACTTGGGATGGGAAAAATCTCAGAACTTCAACGTAGGTTTGGATTGGAACCTGTTTGGCCGTGTAGGTCTGACAGTTGAGTACTATAATAAGTTAACCAAGGACATGTTGTTTGCTACTCCTATTTCTTGGGTAACCGGTTTTGGAAGCAAAACATCTAACTTGGGTAAGTTAGGCAATAGCGGTTTGGAAGTTTCCATCAGTTCACAGAATATCGTAACTAAGGACTTTACTTGGTCAACCGATTTCAACATTACCTTCCAGAGCAATAAGATCAAGGAATTGCCTAATGGTGAAGATGTTCAGTATGGCGACGGCAGTATGTATATCTTGCGTGAAGGTGAGTCTATGCATACCTTCTATCTGCCAGAGTATATCGGTGTGAATAAAGAAACAGGTCTCGGTGAGTTCTGGATTGACCCAGAAGATCATTCCAAGGGTGTTACAAACTATTATACCCAGGCAGGTAGTACCATCGTTGGCAAGGCTATTCCTGATTTCCTCGGTGGTATGACCAACCGTTTCACTTGGAAGAATTTCGACCTGTCATTCATGATTTCATTCCAGGGTGGTGCCAGCATGTTCGACTATCCAGGTTACTTCTTGCAGTTCTCAGATGGTGTTCGTACAGGTACTTTCAATATGGTGGAAGATGTAGCTGGTAATTACTGGACTGCAACTAACAAAGATGCCGAGTATCCACGCCCAATCCTTCAAAATCCTTACCGTTCTGACCGTTTCTCTTCACGTACCATTCGTTCTACCGATAATATCCGTATGCGCGATATTACTTTCGGCTACAGAATCCCAGTGAAGAAGAGTGTTATCAATAACCTGCGTGTATATTTCCGTGCAACCAATCCATTTATGATCTACAATGCAACTAAGAATGTTGATCCAGACGTGGATGTAAACGGATATCGCCAGACAGATACTCCTCCTACCCGTTCGTTTGTATTTGGTTTGAACATCGAGTTATAATTATAAATGAGACAATAATATGAAAAGAATATATTTAACATTAGGTATTGTAACCAGTTTGGCACTGACATCATGCAGTGGTTTCCTGGACAAAGAACCTTCAACCGCTCTGCCAGTAGATGGTGCAATTACCACTATTGATGACTTGCAGAATGCCGTCAACGGTATTGGTTATGTTGTATCTGGCGAAAGAGGATGCTATGGTGCAGAGTTCACGCTTTATGCTGACCTACTCACTAATGAGTTTGCGGTAATCAAGAGTAATAACCAGAGTGTGCCTATATCAAGCTACAACTTGACTAAGTATGACGAATTGGCAACCAACCCTTACCGTGTGCATTATCAAGCCATTGCTAATGTAAATAAGGCATTGGAAACTTCTAATGAATTGGATGATCCTGCTGTAACAAATTTACAGGGTCAGCTCTATGCTTGGCGTGGGTTGTTGCATTTCGACTTAGCTCGTATGTTTGCACATATACCTTCTACAGTGGCAAGTACTTCAGCTGCTGATTCTGGTATTCCTTTGGCAGATCAGGTGTACGAACCCGATTATAAGCCTACTCGTGCTACACTGGCAGAGACTTATAACATGATTATCTCAGATTTTACGAAAGCTATCAGCGCTCTTGATGAAGATAACGGCGTAGGCTATATGAACAAGTGGGCTGCTACAGCATTGCGTGCACGTGCCTACCTCTATATGGGCGACTATACCAATGCACTGGCAGATGCTAAGGCTGTTATTAACAGTGGTGCTTATAGTCTTTATACCCTTTCTGATTATGCAGGTGTTTGGACTGCAGAAGGCACTTCTGAGTCTATTTTTGAGTTCTTAACTACTGACAACTATAATGCTCAGCGTTATTCTCCTGGATATTATACAGATGCAAGTGGTTATGCTGAGTGTGCATTCAACGTTACTGGTTCATTGTTCCAGTATCTGTCAACCCACCCAGAAGACGTTCGTTCAGGATTGATTAAAGATCAGACAGACCATAAAGACGCAGCAGGATACTACCCTGGCAAATATCCAGGACGTGCTGGTTCCATCTATGTAAATAATCCTAAGATTATTCGTTTGTCAGAGGTTTATCTGATCGCTGCTGAATCTGAATTCTACCTAAATGGTGGAGAAGCTGCTGCTCCTTACATCAATGAAATCGAGAAGAATCGCGTGGAGGGTTATACTGATGTTACCTCTGTTACCATCGATGACATCATCTTCGAATACACTAAGGAGTTGTTTGTAGAGAACCAGATTGCTTTTGCTTACTGGCGTAATGGTAAGTCTCTTACCAACTCATTAGGTGAACAGATTGGTGCAGACAACATGCGTGCTATCATGCCACTCCCACAGCGTGAGATTGACTTGAATGCAGCACTTGTTCAGAACCCAGGTTATTAATAACCTGAGGGATATATTTAGGTTTAACTCGAGGGGGGGTATCCGTGATGGATATCCCCCTTTCTTTTTAAATGCCCGATAAACATTTGAGTTTACAGGACTTTCCTTTTCCTCATTCCAGGCTTAGACCTGCTCTATGTGTTTAGGGGTAGAGTAAATGAAAATACTAAATGTTATGTGTTATGTTGTTATGTCTATAGTGCCAGTGGGACTGGTGGGTAATGGGAGCGGGGGAGGAAGGGAGAAATACTGGTCCGTGCCCCATACAGCTTGTGCTGCTGATGGCCGTCAGTGCAGCAGTGAGTACTGAAATTACAAGTTGTATAACTGATTTCCAAAAGTCTTTGTTTTTCATATTTTTAGTTGATAGTTGACAGTTGGCTTCGCCCTATTTCGTCGCGACTCGGCATAGTTCAAGCAAGCTTGACTCTGCCCTCGCTGCTCCGAAAAGTGATAGTTAATAGTTGGCTTCGTCCTATTCTGTCGCAACTCGGCATAGTTCAAACAAGCTTGACTCTGCACTCGCTGCTCCGAAAGTTCCCCATAACTTTTTTGCAATTTTATGCAATCTCCACAGAGGGCATTTCAGCCCCTATATCAGCCGATTTTAAGGAGCTACTACTAAAAGGAGGTTTTAGTTATTATAAGCCCTCCGTTTGCTACTACT
>JAIKZS010000121.1 GCA_024682035.1 Bacteroidaceae bacterium | reverse complement strand
ACCTGCTTCAGATAGTCCATCTCCTCTTTCGACAATGCAAGACCTTCACGCTCATTATAGGCCTCCAGGTCGTCTATATGTACGATGGGTTCTGGCTTACGGTTGGTAGTAAATACCTGCTGGTCGAGGCCCTTATACATGCGCTGCAACATAGGATCATGATCAGCGTTCTCGTCAGCTACAGGAAAATATTCCTCAATGCGAGCTATACCTTTCAGACCCATGTTTTGGGTAATCTCAACGGCATTGGTACTCCAAGGCGTAATCATCTCACGTCTTGGACCCACGAAATGTCCTTTCAAGTTTTCTTCACTTTCTGGTTTAGCTTCGCCAAACAGCCATGACAGCTCTTCGGCTTCTCTTTGATCAGGCGTATGGTCGCTCTCGACAGCAATAACGCTCTGTTGTGGGGTTCTGAAAAAAAGAATCATATTTTAAAATTTAATTTTCTTCTTAGCTGGTTTTGACTCATTGTGCAGTCGGTCTAGTGCGGTTACCACATAGGTCCACTTTCCTGGTTCATGGGTAGCAGGCAAATTATAATACTCATTGCGAGTAATCGAAACAATATGCCAGGGATCGTACAAATCTATCTCCTCGCCATTGGCAAAACGATACACTACATACTGTGCCGCCTTATCCATCTCAGTCTTGGCCTTAGGAGCCGTCCACATCAACACGGGTCCGTCGGAAGTAGCAATGACTGCCAATTTCCTTACCTTTTTAGGTGCTTTGTCGTCCATAAACAACGACACGGGTGGAATGGCTGGATATTTGTGATATACTTGTTTGAGCAATTCACTGTAGTTGCCCACATTATCGACAATATTCTGGGTGTACCACTGGCAACTGCCTTGTATGGTCTGATACTGACGCTGTAACTTCATTTTCAACGGCAACTGGTGTTGATTAGGATTGCCTGGGTCGGTATTCTGCACGGTATTGAGAATACTCTGACCAATGTAAAGCGGACGGTTCTCGGAATTCTTTGCCCACCAATCTACCAATTTACCGTAATCGGCTGCTGGATGACCTACATGCCAGTATATCTGCGGAATGTTATAATCGATCCAACCATTGCGGGCCCACAGCAAAATGTCGGCATAGAGGTCGTCATAGTTCTGTAAACCATTGGTATCACTACCCAATGGATCGCTCTTTTGATTGCGATAGATGCCGAAAGGTGAAATGCCAAATTTCACCCAAGGCTTCAAGGTTCTTACCAATTTATGAATATCTTCGATCAAAAGGTTGACATTGTGCCTGCGCCAATCGCCTATGGTGCTAAATCCGGCACCCATACTTTCGAAATAAGCCTGATCGGGAAACTCCTGACCATTGGCAGGATAAGGATAGAAATAATCGTCCATGTGCAACGCATCGACATCATAACGCGTCACAATATCAGTCACCACCAGGCGAATATATTCGCGACACTCTGGTAAAGCCGGATTGAAAAACAGCTGATTGTTATAGGGCAAAAACCATTCGGGATGCTGATTGGTAATGTGGTTGGAAGAAGTGGGTGCCGAAGCCTGTGCCTTGGCACGATAAGGATTGATCCAAGCATGGAATTCCATGCAACGCTTGTGGCATTCTTCAATCATCCAAGCCATAGGGTCCCATACAGGATTGGGGGCCAAGCCTTGTGTCCCTGTTAAGTAACGACTCCATGGTTCAAACGATGATTCATAGAGTGCATCGGCCTCTGGTCTTACCTGAAAAATAATGGCATTGATACCAGCCTCTTGCAAGGCATTTAATTGCTCGGTAAGCATTAACTGCATCTGTGCAGGGGTTTTACCTTTAAACTGACCGTTTATGGCTTGTATCCATGCTCCTCTAAATTCGCGTTTTGGTTGAACAATCTGCGCCATCAAACTCATATTCAACAACATGAGAGTAATGAGAGATATGATAAGATATCTTATTTTCATCTGTATCAATGAATCAGTTACTTAATTTGGGTACAAAGATATAAATTTTTTTCGTACTTTTGCAAAGCGAACGAAGAATAGATTATGGAAGAGAGCAAATATATTAGCATAAAAGGAGCTCGGGTGAACAACCTGAAGAATGTGAGCGTTGACATACCTCGCAACAAACTGGTGGTAGTGACGGGGCTTTC
>JAIKZS010000093.1 GCA_024682035.1 Bacteroidaceae bacterium | reverse complement strand
GCAGCTCATCATGAATGAAGGATATACAGCTGTCAACGTAAGTGACAACGGAAAAGGTTTGCCAGAGCAAACGCAGTCATTAAGATTTGGTATGCAAAGCATAGAGCAACGTGTAAAAGCTATTGACGGACAATTGGACATATATTCAAAACCAGGCGAGGGTACTGAAGTAAATATTGAAATAAAAGAATGAATTATGTATAAAATTATCATTGCAGACGACCATCAAATAGTAACAGAAGGCATTACCCGCATTTTAGAGGATATGATTACTGACGGAATACTTTTTGGAAAAGTAGTTATCGCCGTACATACATTGGCAGATTGCTTAGTGGCTTGTAGGGATCTACAACCGGACCTGCTCCTATTAGATGTGGCACTGAAAGATGGTGATGGCATAGACACCTTACCCCAGTTACAAGATGCTGCACCTGCTATGAAAACAATTATCCTGACGTCTTATTCTGAAGCCAACGTCATCCACCGTGCCCTCTCTAACGGAGCACATGGATATATACTCAAGACCACCAACCTTCCAGAGTTCAAGGAGGGCATCAAAAAGGTCATGAATGGAGAAACATATATCTGTAAGGAGGCAAAACTACAATATGGCAACCCAGAGAATATTGCCATCAAACTCACTTTACGAGAAAAAGAAATACTGAAACTAATTGTGGAGGGCTATACTATAAAAGAGATTTCGTCCAAACTCTGTTTAGGGTTTGAGACCATACACAGTTACACGAAATACTTACGCGAAAAGCTACATGCCAACAACACCGCCTCATTAGTAAGGAAGGCTTTTGAGTATCATTTGGTGTAGTCAAGCCTGTGCACAATCAAACAAATCAGCCTTCTTTATTTGGTTTTGTCTTTTGTGTACACTATATTTGTAGTCAATAATTAGAAAAAATCATTTTTATGAAGCATATTGGCATTACTATCATGCTGTGTCTATGCACAGTATTAGCATTGGCACAAGGCAGAAATCTTGAGTTGAACGACGTTTTGACTGGTGAGTTTACCCCACGTAACATCTACGGCGTAACACCTATTCCAGGTGATGGCGAACATTATTCGCAAATGAACGCTAATCGCACGCAAATTATTAAATATTCATTCAAAACCGGTAAGCAGATAGAAGTGTTGTTCGATGTGGCAACTGCTCGTGACTGCCCTTTCAAGCGCATAGATAGTTATGAGTATGCTCCTAATGGACAAACTTTGCTCATTGCCACCGAGACAGAATCCATTTATCGCCGTTCCTTCAAGGCGGTATATTACCTCTATAGTCTTCGTCGCAATACTTCTGGAGAAATACGCAATGCTGTTGAGCGTCTCTCCGACGGTGGACCGCAGCAAGCTCCTGTATTTTCACCTGATGGCAGCATGGTAGCTTTTATGCGCGATAACAACATTTTCTTGGTGAAACTACTGTTCGGAAACAGTGAAAGTCAAGTAACAGAAGACGGCAAACGTAATGCAATAATTAATGGTGTGCCTGATTGGGTTTATGAAGAGGAATTTTCGATGAACCGAGCTATGGAGTTCAGTGCCGACAGCAAGATGTTAGCTTTTATTCGTTACGACGAGAGCAAAGTACCTACTTACTCGTTCCCTCTTTTTGCTGGCGCAAGTCCACGTTATGATAAATATGCCAAATACCCAGGAGACTATACTTATAAGTATCCGAAGACTGGCGAAACTAACAGCAACGTTGAAGTACGGACATTCGACATTCAAAGTAAGGTTATTCGCACCATGCAAGTGCCTGTAGAAGATGGTGGATATATTCCTCGCATCTTTTTTACCAAACAACCTGACCAGTTGGCTATCGTTACTATGAACCGTCATCAAAGCCGCCTGGATCTTTATATGGCCAATGCTCGCAGTACTGTATGTAAACTGGTGCTACGTGACGAAAGCGATACTTACATTAAAGAGGAGGTACTGGACGACATACATTTCTTCGACAACAATTTTACCTTCACCAGTGAAAAGAGTGGATACAAGCATCTATACTGGTACAGTTTGCAAGGCAACTTGGTAAAGCAGGTTACTGATGGTAATTTCGAGGTAAAAGAGTTCCTGGGCTATTCACCAACCGATGAAACATTCTATTTCACCAGCAACGAAGAAAGTCCGCTACGCAAAGCTGTTTACAAGGTAGATAAAAAAGGTCGTAAAACCAAGATTTCGCAAGATTATGGCGTTAACAACGCTCTTTTCAGCAGCAACATGAAGTACTACCTGAATCGTTATAGTAACCTTACTACCCCTACTGTGATAACCTTAAACGATAACAATGGTAAAGTGCTTACCACCCTGATTGATAATGCAGAACTGAAACAGAAGTTGGCCTCTTATAATATGCCTAGCAAGGGTTTCTTCAGCATCACTACCTCACGTGGTACACAATTGAACGGATGGATGATGAAGCCAGCCGACTTTGATGGTAACAAGAAATATCCGGTACTGCTTTATCAGTATAGTGGACCTGGGTCTCAGCAAGTACAAGACCAATTCAGTGTGAGCTGGGAAACCTACATGGCTTCACAAGGCTACGTAGTGGTTTGCGTTGATGGCCGTGGCACTGGTGGTCGTGGCGCTTCGTTCGAGAAACAAACCTACTTAAACTTAGGTGTGAAAGAGGCTCAAGACCAAGTGGCTGTAGCTGAATATATGGCTCAACAAAGCTATGTTAATAAAGACTGTATCGGCATTTGGGGATGGAGTTATGGTGGCTATATGACTTTGATGAGCATGAGTGAAGGAACTCCAGTATTTAAGGCTGGTGTAGCTGTAGCTCCAGTGACAGACTGGAATTATTACGATACTGTATATGGCGAAAGGTACATGCGCACTCCACAAGAAAACCCCGATGGCTATAAGGCTGCTTCTGCCATGGAGCGAGCAGACAAATTAAGTGGTAACCTACTGTTGATACATGGCATGGCTGACGATAATGTGCATTTCCAAAATGCTGCAGAATACGCAGAGACACTGGTTCAAAAAGGGAAACAGTTTGATATGCAGGTTTATACTAATCGCAATCATAGTATTGCCGGAGGTAATACACGCCAGCACCTATATACAAAGATAACCAACTTCTTCAACCAGCAACTGAAGAACTAATTTTTATCAATTGCCAAGTTAAAAGTGGAACACGTAAAAAAGCCAGATTGGCTAAAAGTGAATTTTGGTGCTAATGAACGATATACCAACACCAAGCAGATTGTAGATACCCACTGCCTGCACACCATTTGCAGCAGTGGTCGATGCCCCAATATTGGTGAATGCTGGGGGCGTGGTACCGCAACATTCATGATCGGTGGCAACATTTGTACCCGTTGCTGTAAATTTTGCAATACGAATAGTGGACATCCTCTTCCTTTAGACGAAACAGAGCCTATGCATGTGGCCGAATCCATCCAGCTCATGAAACTTAATCACGCTGTGATTACCTCTGTTGACCGTGATGATTTACCTGACTACGGTGCAAGTCATTGGGTAGCCACCATTAAAGCTATCAAAACAATGAACCCATCTGTAACAATGGAAGTCTTGATTCCTGATTTCATGGGCCATACTGAATTAATTGCCAGTATAATAGATGCTTCTCCGAATGTCATTTCTCACAACATGGAAACGGTACGACGTCTTACCCCTGTCGTGCGCAGTGTAGCCACCTATGACCGAAGTCTGAAAGTTTTACAGCAAATAGCAGAAAGTACCATTCCTGCAAAGAGTGGCATCATGGTGGGATTGGGTGAAACTATTGCCGAAGTAGAACAAACTATGGATGACCTGCTAACTATTGGTTGTTCCATCCTAACAATAGGTCAATACTTACAACCCACACGCAAGCACTACCCTGTGCAAGAATATGTTACTCCCCAACAATTTGCAGTCTACAAAGAGACTGCTCTAGCCAAAGGTTTCAAAATGGTAGAAAGCGGTCCGCTGGTTCGTTCGTCATACTATGCTGAAAGGGCACTGCAAAAATAATTCTGTCAAATCCTTATTTGCTAAGAAATATTTTTGAACAGAACTAAAGGGGATCTACAATTTAAGCTTCCCAAAATGAGAAGCTTAAATGTATTTATCACAAGTCCAACAAGGATTGATTCCTGTCAACTAACAAAGTTTTCAGACATATAACAGAAAAATGCAAGGTATTTTGCTCAAGTCAGGCACTTTACCTTTCCAATCTTTCAGTGTTTTTGTCTTTACATATTCATCTTCACAAGTAATATTGGCAGCTATACAAAGGCGAGTTTGCGGCTTACAAGTCTTCAAAATATCATCCACCATCTTATTATTACGATAAGGTGTCTCAATAAAGATCTGTGTTTGATGTTCTATTGCAGCACGTTGTTCCAATACTCTCAGTTTCTTAGCTCGCTCGGAAGGTTCTATGGGTAAATATCCTACAAATGCGAAACTTTGTCCGTTAAAACCACTTGCCATCACACTAAGAATTATACTTGACGGCCCTACCAAAGGCACTACTTGTAAATTTTTTCGTTGTGCAATAGCCACTACGTCTGCCCCTGGGTCAGCCACAGCAGGGCATCCTGCTTCAGAAATTACTCCCATGGCAAATCCTTCTTCCAATGGCTGCAAATAGCTACTAATATCCTGTGGAGAAGTGTGCTTGTTCAAGGGATAGAACTGCAGACTGTCAATATCTATTGATTTATCAACCTTCTTGAGAAAACGACGTGCAGAACGCACGTCTTCTACTATAAAATGGCGAATGCCCAAAATCACTTCTTTGTTATAGGAAGGCAATACCCTCTCAACAGCAGTATCGCCCAAAAGAACGGGTATCAAATACAACGCAGGTTTCATAATAGATATATTTTTCTGCAAAAATATAATTAAATGGTCAATGGTCAATGCCGAATGGTCAATTAATTTGTATATTTGCAAATAAAAAAAGAAAAGTATGCATAAACTGGTAATATTTGATTTAGACGGCACCCTTATAAACACAATAGCCGACTTAGGTACCAGTACCAATTACGCTTTACAAAAGCTGGGCTACCCTACTCACGACATTGAAAGCTATAAATTCATGGTAGGAAATGGTATCAACAATTTGTTCAGGCGTGCCCTGCCTGAAGAAGAGAAGACCGATGAAAATGTGTTACGTGTAAGACATGAATTTATCCCTCATTATAATGTGCACAACACCGACCTTAGCAGACCTTATCCTGGCATAACCGAACTATTGGAAGCATTACAAGCGAAAGGCATACAAATGGCAGTAGCCAGTAATAAATATCAACAAGCTACTACAAAAATCATAGACCAATTATTTTCCACCATCCAATTTACTGCTGTATTGGGTCAGCGTGAGGGCGTTAACATAAAACCTGACCCACAGATTGTTTATGACATACTTGCTGCCACTGGTTTAAAGAAGGAGGATGTTCTTTATATAGGGGATTCTGGCGTTGATATGCAAACGGGACTTAATGCAGGCGTAGAAACGTGCGGCGTGACCTGGGGCTTTCGTCTCCGCACAGAATTGGAGTCTTTTCATCCTCAGCACATCATAGATAATATTGAAGAGCTTAAACAAATCATTGATAATTAATCATTAAATCTTTTATTATGGAAATAAAGAAACTTATCGTATTCATGTCGCTTTCTTTATTAACGACATGGAATTTTGCGCAAGACGTAAATCTTCCTCATCTTGAGCATAAGGGTAATCGTACACAGATTATTGTTGACGGCAAACCTTTCCTTATGTTAGGTGGCGAACTGCATAATTCTACGGCAGGAAGTGCCCACTACATTGCCCCTATCTGGAAAAAGATGGCCGACAAAAACCTTAATACGGTCATTGCTACAGTTTCATGGGAATTATTCGAACCTGTAGAAGGCCAGTATGAATATGATTTAGTTGACAGCATCATTGAAGGTGCTCGTAAAGAAAACCTCAAATTGGTACTCATTTGGTTTGGTTCGTGGAAAAACACAGAATCCACCTATGCGCCAGAATGGGTAAAGAAAGACGGCAAGCGTTTCCCTCGTACAAAAACGAGCGAGGGCGCAGTACTAAACATGCTTTCACCTATGGGTGAAAATACGATGCGCGCTGATGCCAAAGCTTATGCAGCTTTGATGCGTCACATCAAGGAGGTGGATAGCCGTGATCATACTGTAGTGATGATGCAGGTAGAGAATGAACTGGGCATGTTTAACATGCGTAAATTTGGAAGCACCAAAGGTAATGATAGTCAACGTGACTTCAGTGAAGCTGCTAATAAAGCTTTCAAAGGTCAGGTTCCTGCTGAGCTGATGGCCTACCTTAAAGCTCACAAGAACGAGCTTCACCCACAATTGCAAAAGGTGTGGAAAGCTAATGGCAACAAGGAGAAAGGTACATGGGAAGAAGTGTTTGGTAAAGGAGAGCCTAAGCCCGATTTCGAAAGAGGTTCCACCGAGTGGCAAACCACTTTCCCCTATTATACAGAAGAATTGTTCAGTGCTTGGAACTATGCCAAGTATGTAGGTGAGGTTACACGCCAAGGCAAAGCTGAATATCCTATTCCTATGTATGTCAATGCTTGGCTAAAGCAAGAAACAGGTGCCGAACCAGGTAAATATCCTTCAGGTGCCCCCTTTGCTCATTTGTTTGATGTATGGCGTGCCGCAGCTCCTGAAGTTGATTTTTTTGCGCCCGACATTTATATTGTTGAGCACTTCGACTTCGTTGCTAAAGATTTTACCTCATCTGGCAACCCCCTGTTTATTCCAGAAACCAAAGTTGATCCAAGTGCAGCAGCTCGTGCATTCTATGCCTACGGTAAGTACGATGCACTTTGTTATTCACCTTTCGGAATTGACGGCAATTGGTATTTTAACAATGCTGATGCCAACGACAATTCCATCGAATTGGCTTATGGTGTTTTAAAGCACATCATGCCTGACATTTTGAAATATCAATATACCGACCAAATGACAGGTCTATTTATTGACAAGAGCAAACCAACCGACAAGGTCGATATGGGTAAATACACCATCTCTATTATGCGATCTTCTACACAGGGTGCTGAAAATCTTTTTGGTATGACCATGGAAGAAGTAAAGCAATCAGATGTTGCAGCCGGATTGCTCATCATTCAAACGGGCGAAGATGAATTTCTTGCTGCTGGTGGTATTGGTGGTTTGTCTATCAAAATCAGCAAGAGCCCAAAAAGCAAGGCAGCAAATATTTCTTATGCATCAGTAGACAAGATAACCTATGATGCTAATGGCAACGAACTGCGTCATCGTCTTAACGGCGACGAAACTAGTTTCAGCGAAGGTACCATCCCAGCAGGACAAGTAGGTATCTTCCGCATCAAGATGTTTGAATATTGAAACTAATACTGGACATCTACCAGAAAGAGACCCTGTGCAGGTACCGACATGCCGGCAGCACAACGATCTTTCTGGTGGATAACCCGCTGGAAGTCTTCTAAAGACAATTTCCCAAAGCCAACTTCTAGCAGAGTTCCCACAACAGCTCGCACCATATTTC
>JAIKZS010000077.1 GCA_024682035.1 Bacteroidaceae bacterium | reverse complement strand
ACTTACAACTTGGCCATGCTCACCCAGATGTGCATATTCTTTGCTTTCTTCACCTTTGTATCTGCATCACCTTTCATTTTACAAGATGCTGACATTTACAAACTTTCACCTTTTTATTACAGTCTTTGTTTTGCCATTTGCACCATCGCCATCCCCATTGGTGCCTGGCTATTTCCCAGATTCAATAACCCGCGTCACAGTCTTTATACAGCAGCTGGTCTCATGTTTTTCTGTGCCATTGACTTGGGTATTGCCCTTGCCTATCATGCCCCCGTTGCCATAGTGGTAGCACTGTTCACTTTACTAATGGTTGGATTTGGCATGCTGCAAACACAAACCACCACCATCGGTATGGATGCTGAGCGCATGAATGCTGGTAGTGCCTCTGCCCTGATGGGGGCCGCATCATTCATCATGGGAGGCATCGTATCACCGCTGGTTTCCATAGGCAACATAATCTATACCACTCCCATGTTGCTTACCTTCGCCACGCTCACCATTTGTGTGCTGGTTTGGCGACTCAGTAAACTGATATAATCAATACAAAAAAACACCTGTGCCATTTTGACACAGGTGCCTTCTATATACAAGTAATTAATTACAGAGAATCGCCAAAGTCAGCACGGAACTTCTGGGCCAACTTCAACTGCCAATCATCTACAGGCTGCATTCGTCCGAAGAAGAAGCGCAGCACTGCTGGCTCATTCTCCCACTTCAAAGCGCCAATCAGATCACGATTGTCGAACAGCCACTTCACACGGTCAGCGCAATATTTCAACTGTGACAGAGTGAACACACGACGAGGCACAGCCAAACGCAGAAGTTCCAGTTCAGAATAACGCTCAGAACCATCAGGGTTACGCTGCTCTGACATAGTACCACGCTCCATACCACGAATACCACCTGCAATATAGAGGGCAGCACCCAAAGCAGCAGCAGGATAATCAGCATGTGAGAGATGAGGCAGGAATGCACCCGCATTGATGTGAGCGCCCAAACCACCAGCAGGCTTTATCATAGGTACGCCATAACTATCGAGCTCATTTACCAGATGTTCGATAAAGATTGGACCCTGGCTGATGATGTCCATATCCAAAGTCTCACGCAAACCCACTGCAATGGCTTCCATAGAACGAACCTCCATACCACCATAGGTCAGGAATCCTTCATACAGTGGAACAAACTCTTTCATCTTGAGAATCAGGTCTTCATTGTTAGAGATGATCACGCCACCACGCGCAAAACCTAATTTTCTAGCAGAAAAATAAACAATGTCCATTGTATCGGCCAACTTGTGCATGATATCCTTGATGCTCATATCCTTGCACATTGGCTCGCGCATCTTCATAAAATACATATTGTCTTGCAACAATGATGCATCGAGAATACTCAGAATACCATTCTTCTTACAAACCTCAGCTACTTCCAGCATATTTTGCAAACTCACCGGCTGACCACCGATCAGATTTGTACCAGCTTCAATACGGACAAAAGCTACATTCTTAGGATCTAAATCCTTGATAACCTGCTCCAGGCGAGGAATATCGAAATCACCCTTAAAAGGATCATCGTTTACAGGTTCCAAACCTGCTGACTTCACCAATTCAATCACACTACCTCCAACACGAGTAATATGAGCTTTAGTGGTAGTGAAGTGGTAGTTCATCAGGGTAAAGGTGCCAGGCTTAACAAATGCTTCTGCCAGAATGTTCTCGCATGCACGTCCCTGATGTGCCGGCAGAAAATACTTTGTACCGAAAGTTTCTTCCAAAGCAGCTAGCAAGCGGTTGCAAGTTTCTGAACCAGCATAAGAGTCATCGGCTATCATCATGGAAGCTATCTGATTATCACTCATAGCATTTACGCCTGAGTCGGTAAGCATATCCATAAACACATCTTTGTTCTGAAGCAAGAAAGTATTGTTACCTGCTTCCACCATTTTCTGTACACGCTCTTCAACAGGCAGTAAGAAAAGCTTCTGAACTACACGCACTTTGTGCAGTTCCAAGGGCACCTGCTCCTCAGGTTTGTAGAATTTTACATTTGCCATTTTTCTATCCAAATTATAATATTAACGATAAATTGGTTGCAAAGGTAATAATTTTGTTGTAAATTGGTACAAGAAAAGAATAAAATTCATTATCTTTGACCTTAAATTTTAAAAATAACAAGAAAAATGCAGGAAGAAGAAAAAGAAATCAAGCATCCATACAGGATTCACGGGTGGTTGGCTTTAAGTCCTATGATAGTGTTTCTCTGTACCTACTTGGGAGCTTCTCTCCTGCTCAACGATTTCTACAAGATACCTATCACGGTGGCTTTCATGTTTTCATCATGCTATGCAGTAGCCATTACACGCGGACTCACCATCAACGAGCGAATCAGTGTTTTCTCCCGTGGTGCCAGCGATAAAAGCATATTGCTCATGGTGTGGATATTCATCCTAGCAGGCGCCTTTGCCCAAGGAGCTAAGCAGATGGGAGCCATTGACGCTATTGTCAACCTTACCCTCACCATATTGCCGGGCGATCTACTGCTGGCTGGCATCTTCTTGGCATCGTGCTTTATTTCGTTGTCGGTAGGCACCAGTGTAGGCACCATTGCTGCCTTGGTGCCAGTGGCCAGTGGCTTAGCAGCCAAAACAGGCATTGACCTGCCCTATATTACCGCCGTTGTTGTGGGAGGCTCGTTCTTTGGTGACAACCTATCGTTTATCAGCGATACTACCATAGCAGCTACACAAACCCAAGACTGCCTCATGAAAGACAAGTTCCGCGTGAACATTCAAATCATACTGCCTGCCGCCATCATCTCTCTCATTATATACATTATACAGGGAATGGCCCTAGACGTTACTCCCGACGTTGGCAACATCAGCTGGTGGAAGATTATCCCCTACCTACTGGTATTGGGTTTGGCCATCTACGGTATCAATGTCATGATGGTGCTGCTCATAGGTTTAGCTGCCACCGGCATAGTGGGCATCTTTACTGGCACCTCCTTCTTTAGTTGGCTTGGCGCCATGGGCGAAGGCATCCTAGGCATGAGTGAGCTAATCATTGTTACCCTGCTGGCAGGGGGGATGCTTGAAATGATTCGTTTCAATGGCGGAATAGCTTTCATAATCAAAAAGATGACCAAACACATCAAAGGAAAGCGAGGCGCAGAAATGAGCATCGGTGCCCTCGTAGGACTGGCCAATTTGTGCACAGCCAACAATACCATTGCCATAATCACCACAGCTCCTATTGCACGACAAATATCCATGCAGTTCAAGCTCGATAAACGCAAGGTGGCCAGCATACTCGACACCTTCTCGTGCATGGTGCAGGGCATTATCCCTTACGGGGCACAAATGCTCATAGCCTCAGGCCTTGCCGCCATATCACCCGTAAGCATCATTACCTCACTCTATTACCCCTTCTGTATGGGTTTGTGCGCCATTTTGGCCATCATCCTGCGTCTGCCACGAAAATATTCATAAAAAAATAGCCTAAAAAGTTTGTGCAAGTCAAAGAAAACCACTAATTTTGCACCCGCCTTTACGAGATAAAGGCATAATCAATTCAATATTTAACTTTTAAAGTAATTAAATTTTTATGGCAACAAGAATTAGACTGCAAAGACATGGTCACAAGAACTACGCGTTCTACACCATCGTTATTGCCGATGCAAAAGCTCCACGTGATGGTAAATTCATCGAGAGAATTGGTACTTATAACCCAAACACCAATCCTGCCACTGTAGAATTGAAGTTTGATCGTGCACTGTATTGGGTTAATGTAGGTGCACAGCCAACCGACACCGCACGCAGCATAATGTCACACGAAGGTGTGTATCTTATGAAGCACCTGCTCACTGGCGTTAAGAAGGGCGCATTCGACGAGGCAGAAGCTCAGAAACGTTTCGAAGCTTGGAAGAAAGACAAGCAGAACGGTTTGAAGGCTATCGCCGACAAGGCTGCTGCTGAGAAGAAAGCTACTGAAGAGGCTCGCTTAGCTGCTGAAAAGAAGATCAATGAGGAGAAAGCTAAAGCTTTAGCTGAGAAGAAAGCTGCTGAAGAGGCTGCTAAGGCTGCCGAGGAAGCTGCTAAAGCTGCTGAGGAAGCTGCTGCTAATGCTCCTGCTGAAGAAGCTGCTCCTGCCGCTGAATAAAGTCGGGTTCAATTAAATGATTCTAAAAAAACGCCTCTCCGATGTAATATCGGGGAGGTTTTTTTTATGCCCTATCTAAATGCTCGTACCCATAGTGCACCCCGAAACAATATTTACATTACAGCATATAAGGCAATCAGCAGGCATAAAAAATAAACTGTTTATTTTGTTCTATTCCTAACTTACACTATCTTTGCATAATGTTTACCATAATAATTAAAATAAATGAAGAAATTATTCTACGTAGGTGCATTGGCTCTTCTCACAGCCTGTACTGGTAACGGTGGTTACACCATCAATGGTGAGATAACTGATGCCACCGATGGCGACTCTATCTACTTAGTAGCAATGAGTGGCAGACAAATGGCAAAACAGCAAAGTTCCGTCATCAATGGCGGCAAATTCCAGTTCAAGGGCGAACAAAGCACCCCTGAGCTGAGATATATCATGTATGAAGACAATGCTGGAAACGACCAGGCTTTGGATTTCTTCCTTGAGAATGGAACCATCCAGGTTAAAATGAACACCGAAAATCCATCTGCCACAGGTACACCTAACAACAATGCTTATCAACAAGTGCGCGACGAAATTAACACCGTGCAAGCCAAGATGAGCGATGTGTATGAAAAGCTTTCTAATGAAGAGAGTTTGACTGACGAAGTGCGTGCTTCACTCGAAAAGCAAAGTGAAGAGCTTGAACAGCAATTTGTTAATGTTTTAGTGAAAGGCACTAAGAACAATGTGACCAATGAAGTGGGCGTGCACATGCTCAAAAACTTTTATTACTACATGGATACTCCTGACTTGGCAGAAATAGTGAACTTAATTCCTGAAAAGTTTACTGCTGACGAGGCTGTAAATACTATTAAGCAACATGTCAACAAGCTCACTGCTACCGCAGTAGGTAAGCAGTTTACCGACTTCGAGCTAAAAGACCCAGAAGGGAATGCCATTAAGTTAAGTGACTATGCCGGTAAGGGAAAGGTGGTGCTGGTAGATTTTTGGGCAAGTTGGTGTGGACCCTGCCGTCAGGAAATGCCAAACGTAGTGAAGGTATATAACCAATACAAGAACAAGGGCTTTGAAATTGTGGGCGTATCGCTCGACCAAACTGCCGAAGCTTGGAAAAAGGGCATTACCGACTTAAACATTACCTGGCCTCAGATGTCAGACCTTAAGTATTGGCAATGCGAAGCAGCTACTCTGTATGGTGTAAATGCCATTCCTCACACCGTGCTTATCGACAAAGACGGCACTATCATTGAGCGCAACTTGCGTGGTGAGAAACTTTACGAGAAGATTGCTGAGCTACTTGATTAATTCAGAAGAAAGAATTGATAATTTATAACTAAGAATTGATAATTTTTAAAGATATGAAGAAATCATTATTTACCATCATCGCATTGCTGGCAACAACTGCAGCTTTTGCCCAGCAAGCGTTATTTGGAGGTGCCAGCATCGTATCTCCAGAAATTAATCCTGATAATACTGTAACTTTCCGCATTGCAGCTCCTAAGGCCGTAGTTGTGCAGGTTACGGGTGATTTTCTGCCTACAATGAAGCAGACCGTGAAGTTTGGTGACAACACCATGGAAATGGAGGTTCCGGGTGTGGCTAACCTCACTGAGAAAAATGGCGTATGGGAATACACAACTCCCGATCCGCTGGCTCCTGAGTTTTACACTTACCATTTTCTAATTGATGGTCAGCGCGTGATTGACATGAACAATGTATATGTAAACCGTGATGTATCAACATTGAGCAGCATCCTGCTCATTGGTGGTGGCCGATCAGACCTGTACAAGATCAATGCTGTTCCTCATGGCACCGTGGCTAAGCGCTGGTACACCCAAGACGGTATGAGTCGTCGTGTAAGTGTTTACACCCCAGCTGGCTATGAGACCAGTAAGAAGCGCTATCCTGTGTTCTACCTGTTGCACGGTATGGGTGGTGATGAAGAGGCATGGCTCACTCAGGGCCGTACTGCCCAGATTCTCGACAACCTCATTGCACAGGGCAAGGCCGAGCCAATGATCGTAGTTATGACAAATGGCAACATCTCTCAGGAGGCTGCTCCTGGTGAAACGTCTGCTGGATTTGTACCCCCTTCAATGAGTCTGCCTAAAACTATGGAAGGTTCTTTTGAGAGCTCATTCATGGATGTGGTGAAGTTCATCGACAGCAATTATCGCACCATTGCCAAGAAGCAAGGCCGTGCCATTGCCGGTTTGTCTATGGGTGGTTTCCATTCAAAGTTTATCTCATTGAATAATCCCGACAGTTTCAACTATGTTGGTCTGTTCTCTGCAGCATTAGGTGTTACCGATCCAAACGTATCTCCTATTTATATGGATGAAGATGCGAAGCTGAAAACGCAGTTCAGCAAGAAGCCTGCCCTCTACTGGATTGGCATTGGTAAGACAGACTTCCTCTATGCTTCTAATACCGCTTATCGTCAGAAGTTGGATCAGTTGGGCTATAAGTACCAGTATATGGAAACCGATGGTGGTCACATCTGGCGCAACTGGCGTATTTACTTAACCGAGTTTACTCCACTGCTGTTTAAATAATTTGGGAAGCCATTGCAGGCCATGTCAGGTGACCTGCAACAGCTTTTAATACTGACAATATCAATTAAACCAATGAAAGCAATCTGTATGCCACAGCCTTGGGCCTCGCTTATTTGCGCAGGCCTTCAGGATGTAATGAGCATGGCGTGGAAACCCAAAGAAGCCCCTGGCACGATAGCTATCGTAGCCACGCAGATGCAGATACCGGCTGACTACCACCAGGCATTGCCCGAGTGCTGGTCATACCGCATAGACAATTATCTGCTAATGGGCCAGCTCGCCACCCTCACCTCGTTACCCACTGAAGCCATTGTGGGTTATGTAGAAGTAACAGGCTTCTCCGACAAAGAAGAGTCGGTATGGAGCCTGCCCGACTGCATTAACTGGAAATTAACCAACCCACGCACGCTCAAACAGCCCATTCCTTGCGATGCCGTTGAGCAGTTTGTGTTTGACACACCGCTCATCGACGCAGCCCAGTTGCCGGCCACCATCGATATACAACACCCCTCGCTTAATGAGGAGGGTGTGCTTACCCTCCCACTCAACCAGCTAAAATTTGACAGTCTGGCTGATGGCGACAAAGAGGTGGATATAAATCTATATGCCGACAATCGCGAGCTTTTTACTGGCTATACAGGTAAAATATGGAATCCACGCCCCGTGCAACAACTCATAGCAGTGAGCCCAGATGGCAAAACACAAAGTTATGAGGTAGTGAAAACCGACCTGATACTCGACCGTGATGATGACGGCATGCCGGTTAAGATCGAGAAAGTAGGCGGGTGGGAATTCCTCTACTACTTGCTCTACACCATTGGCAATAAAATTTGATTAAATCAACTAAATTATTAATATAATGAACGAGACATCACCTTTTATGGTTTTCTCTGGTACCAACTCAAGGTACCTTGCCGAGCGCATCTGCGCCAGCTTGAATTGTCCGTTGGGCAACATGAACATCACTCATTTTGCCGACGGTGAGTTTGCTGTGTCTTACGAAGAGTCCATCCGTGGCTCCATCGTATTCCTGGTACAGTCAACCTTCCCCAATTCCGACAACCTCATGGAGCTGCTGCTCATGATTGATGCAGCCAAACGCGCATCAGCCAAGTCCATCGTTGCCGTAATTCCTTATTTCGGTTGGGCTCGCCAAGATCGCAAAGACAAGCCACGTGTATCAATTGGCGCCAAATTGGTAGCTGATTTATTGTCAAAGGCAGGTATCGACCGCCTTATCACGATGGACCTGCATGCTGACCAGATTCAGGGCTTCTTCGATGTGCCTGTTGATCATCTGTATGCATCCAGCGTATTCATCCCGTACATCCAGTCGCTCGATTTGGGCGATAACCTTGTCATGGCTTCACCCGATGTAGGTGGTTCAAAGCGTGCAGGCGCATATGCCAAGTATTTCGACGTACCACTGGTGCTGTGCAACAAAACGCGTGAAAAGGCCAATGTGGTAGCTAGCATGCAAGTTATTGGAGATGTACAGGATAAGGACGTAATTCTGATTGATGATATTGTTGACACAGCTGGTACCATCACTAAGGCTGCAAACCTCATGATAGAAAATGGTGCTCACTCAGTACGCGCTATTGCCAGCCACTGCGTCATGTCAGACCCTGCATCGTTCCGCGTACAAGAGTCACAGCTCGAGGAAATGGTGTTTACCGACAGTATTCCTTACAGCAAGAAGTGCGACAAGGTGAAGCAGCTAAGCATTGCTGACATCTTTGCAGAAACCATTCGCCGCGTGGTATGCAACGAGTCTATCAGCTCACAATACATCATTTAATCCATCACAACCTATTTGGTGTATAAAAACAGGGGTGCCCGTTGGGGTACCCCTTGTTTTTGCCACCTAGTTTTGCTGTCCTGTATTTTTTTATTAAAAAAATAGATTTTTCAATCATTCTACTCCACATTTATAAAAAAAAATGTATTTTTGGGATTGAATTTATAATAAGACGACAACAAATTATGGAAACAATTAAAAAACAATCAAAGAAAGCTTATACGAAACTGGAAATGAAAGTGGTGAAAATAGGAACGCCAAAAATTATTTGTAGCAGTGGAGAGACCCAAAGAAGCAGAAGAAGAAGCACCAATGATGGTGGACAACAAGATTGGTAAAATAAATTAGAATACAGAGTCATGAAAACTATTTATAATTACAGAGGGATTTTACCACTCCTGCTGTTGGTAACTGTTACCCTCTTATACAGCTGTTCCAAAAGCGACGAGCCCTCTAACACTCCTACTCCAACGCCTGTAACTCCCTCGGGGAAAACCACCCCTACTGACCCAGTGACCGAATACACCATGACGGTAAATGCCACCATGGGGGAAGATGATGCAACCTCCCGCGCCCTTGTGCTTGATGCTGTAAATAATATTATTAATTCCACCTGGACGGAAGGTGATGAAGTGAAGGTATTTAAGAATGAGTCATTGATAGGCACCTTAACAGCACAAGAACTTTCTAATGATAATCTTTCGTGTGTATTAAAAGGCACTATCACAGGAGAAGTTCAAAATGATGATGAACTGACTTTGCAATATCGTTCAAATGATTTTTCCTCGCATAATGGCACCTTGGCCGACCTGGCAGCTAAATGCGACTATTCCACCGC
>JAIKZS010000043.1 GCA_024682035.1 Bacteroidaceae bacterium | reverse complement strand
GTTGCCGTTCAAGCTGATGGTTGGCAAGTAACCAGCCTTAGCCACTTTGATGTTCAGGTCGGCAGCTTCCACATCCAGTTTGCCTGATTGGATCTCAGGACGCATGGCCAATGCTGCATTATACACGTCCGTCTTGGTTGGTAGAGGAATCAGTACATCGTCGTCGTTCAACTCAGGCAGGTAGAGGTTCAATTCTTCCTCACCTTCAATTTCCAGCAACTGCTTCAGCTGAAGTTTGTAGTTCTGCAACTGTGCTTGTGAGTTCACCAGCTGATACTTGTCTTGGCTCACCTGAGATGCCAACTGTGCATAGTCAGATTTTGAAGAGCTACCTGACTCGAACAGCTGCTTACCACGAGCCTCGTTCGCTTCACTAACGGCTAAGTTAGCCTCATTTACTTTGATAGATTCAGCAGCATACAGAATCTGGATATAAATTTGTGTAATCTGCTGGATGATGTTGTTCTCGCTCTCAGCTACATCCAGTTCTGCTGCTTCACTGTTCAGCTTCTGCTGTTTCAGTGTATTATTTCTTTTCCCATTGAAAAGCGTCCAGTTTGCGCTCAGTCCGTAGCTACCATTATAAGATGTCTTGTTGTTAGAGGTTTTTACCTCAGAACCCATAACCATCATAGTAGTTTCAGCGTTAGGACGATAACTAACATTCTGACTAACACTTGCCGATACGCTTGGCAAGAAGTCTGCTTTGGCATTCTTTACATCAATGTCAGCGCTCACAGCTTGCAGGCGGATCTGCTGAATAGTGATGTTCTGTTGCAAGGCATAATCAATGCAATCCTGCAGAGTCCACTGGGCAGGTTGCACAATTGCCACTCTTGTTGTGTCTGTTGACCATGCTTCTTGGCGTGGAGCAATACCATCCTGTGCAAACAGGTTAATTATGCATACCATGCTAAGAATTGTCATTCCAAAAAATCTTTTTGTCTTCATATCTCTGAAATTTTTTAATTTCCTTTTTATTTTGTTGCAAAGGTAGCCTCATGAGCTATCTTCAGCAACAAAAATCGACAAACCGGCATTTTTTATCGACAAAACCGAGTATATTTAAAAAAAACTCCTTATCTTAGTGGGGTAAATACCTTATATATTTAATATTATGAAAGACTTGATTGTAAAAATATGGCGTTTTTACGTAGATGGTTTTAAGAGTATGACCATCGGCAAAACGCTTTGGCTGCTTATTTTCATCAAGCTGTTTATTATGTTCTGCATCCTGCGCGTTTTTTTCTTCCCCAACTTTCTGAACTCTGTCACCGACGATGATTCGCAGAAAGATGATTATGTAAGTTCGCAGATCATTAACCGTTCTATCACCGATCCTGCTGAATAGAAAATTACTAAGACCATGAAAACTCGTTTAATCATATTTTTATCGTTATTTGTTTTTTCGTTTGCTAAAGCACAACCAACTGATACAGTGAATCAGCTGAAAAAGGAAGTAACCACTAATCTCACTGATAATATCTTGCCTTTCTGGTTAAATTATACGGTTGACCCAGCTGGAGGATTTTATGGGGTGGTCAACAATGACGGTACACCAGTAGCTGATGCCGAGAAGGGATCCATCCTGAATGCGCGCATTCTGTGGACGTTCTCCAAGGCTTATGGTAAGTTTGGTTATGAGCGTTATCGCCAAGCTGCAGACAGGGCAGCAGCTTATGTCATCCAGCATTTCATCGATACTAAATACGGGGGCGTATATTGGTCGTTAGACAGTGAGGGCCGTATGAAAGATGGCACGAAGCAGACGTATGCTTTGGCGTTCACTATCTACGGACTGGCTGAACATTTCCGTGTGACGGGTGATAAGAAGAGCTTGGATGCCGCTCTCTCCTTGTACCAAACCTTGGAAACAAAGGTACATGATCACCAGCAACTGGGCTATATCGAGAATTTCCAACGTGACTATACGCGTACACAGACCAAGGGGGTAGATGGCATGGCGGGTGCCACCAAGACCATGAACACGCATATTCATTTGTTAGAAGCTTACACTACCTTGTATCAGGTGTGGCCAGATGAAGGACTGAAGGCCAACTTGAAAGAATTGCTGGGTATCTTGAGCGACAAACTGTATGATGCTCGTCGAGGACATCTCATATTATTTTGTGACGACGACTGGCATCCTATGGGGGAAGTTGATTCGTTTGGGCATGACATTGAAACATCATGGCTCATCTGTGAAGCCGCTAACGCTGTGGGCGAGGAGGCTTTGATCGCCAAGACCAATATGCAGGCGGTGAAGATGGTAGATGTGGCCCTGGCCGAAGGACTCAATACAGAGGGAGCTATGCGCTACGAGCGTGATGCCAAAGGGTATCACGATAATCTTTCTTGGTGGCCACAGTGCGAAACCATCATCGGATGTGTCAATGCTTGGCAAATCACTGGAGACACTAAATACCTGCAGGTAGCGAAAAAGAATTGGAATTACGTACAGCAACATTTTGTAGATAACACTGTGGGCGGATGGTTCAAAGGACTGACTGATGATGGTCAGCCAGCTCAACAACCGAAGGTCAGCATGTGGAACTGCCCATATCACAACAGTCGCGTGGCCTTCGAACTGTCAACACGCCTTGAATTGCCCAGGGTACATACCGAAGTCATGGCCTGGAGCAACATCACGGGGGTTCGCCTGGAGGGTGAGCTCATCGACTTCGAATCGACCCTTCGCGTAGGAACGATAGGGAGTGATATGGAAAGCACCGGTCGTGAAAAGCAGCAGAAGATCAAGTATAACCGCGAGGGCAACCAGCAGATAACGCTTACCCCCATGCATGGCGTAGAGGTGAAACAGTG
>JAIKZS010000032.1 GCA_024682035.1 Bacteroidaceae bacterium | reverse complement strand
GGGGGCGCTATGTGTAACTGAATAAATGTATCACTTGGCTCACGATGATTCTTTGAACAGAGCAATACCAATGTTGCTTGGCCGACGATGATCCTTTTGAACAGAGCAATACCAATGTTGCTTGGCCAACGATGATTCTTTGAACAGAGCAACACCCCGCCAGCGGCGGGGTGTTGTTTTATCCTACATCATCGCCAGTAATATTACTTGGCCGACTATGATTCTCAAGAACATACTCAAAGGATAAACCGTTGAGTAACCCACGGATGGTGCATCAGTATCTGTTTGCTGATTGGCGTAAGCCAAGGCTGCAGGTTGGGTGTAGCTTCCGCTGATGAGGCCCATCAGTGTAAGGTAGTTCAGGTTGTAACGCCAACGGGCGAATAATCCCACGAGCAACAATGGAATGATGGTGATGATAAAGCCATACAGCACATACATTATGCCTCCACCTTCGACGACTGTCTTTACAAAGCTTTCACCTGCTTCAATACCCACACTGGCCAAGAAAAGCACAATGCCCAACTCTCTCAGCATCAGGTTGGCGCTCATGGTTGTATAGGTAATCAATTTAAATTTGTAGCCAAAGCGTCCTATTAGGATGGCCACCACAAGTGGACCTCCGGCCAAACCTAATTTCACTGGGGTGGGGATGCCAGGGAACATGATGGGGATGCTGCCGATGAGGATACCCAGGAAAATACCCACGAAGATAGTGATGATATTGGGGACATCGAGCTTTTTCATCTCATTGCCCAGCGCATTTGCCACGCGGTCAACGGCATCTTGAGGACCTACGGCTATTACACGGTCGCCCACTTGCAGTTTCAGGTTAGGAGCCGCGAAGAGTTCCATGCCCGATCTAATCACACGGGTCACATTCACTCCATGCATACTGCGGAAATGTAAGTCGCCCAACTTTTTACCATTGATTTCTGACTTTGTAACCAGGATTCGTTTTGATACCAGTGGGAAATGCTTGTCTTCCCATTTAACGCCCACTACTTCTCGGCCTATGAAAGCTGTGATGCCTGGTGCATCATCTTCGGCACAAACAATACGCAGCTGATCACCAATATTGAATATCGTGTCCTGATTAGGACTGTCCAAATAACCATTGTGCTTGATGCGTGACACCACAAAGTTGCGTCCCGACAGACTCTTGACTTCCAAAAGCTGTTTGCCATCAATGGCCTCATTGCGCACTTCAAGGTATAGTGTATGTGGTTGCTTACTGGTGTCTTCATGCCCCTCCAGATTGCCTTCTTCTTCTTTGATGTGAATCTTGAACACTTTCTTGATCAACAATATGGCACAGATGATGCCGATAACGCCCAATGGATAGGCACATGCATAACCCAAGGCAATAGGGTCGCCCGTGTACCCCAATTGGTTGAGGGCTTCTTGTGCAGCACCCAAACCGGGTGTATTGGTTACGGCGCCATAGAGTACGCCAATCATCATGGGCAATTCAACCGATCCATCTAAATAGAAAATTGTAAGTGTTACAATAATGTCTAAAACTATGATAGCTGTGGCTAATAGATTGAGCCGTATGCCACCTTGTTGAAAAGAGGTAAAGAATGACGGTCCCACTTGCAAACCTATGCAGAACACAAAGAGTATCAGGCCAAAATCACGGATGAAGTGCAAAATGGCGGTATCGCCAGTAAAGCCAAAATGACCCATAAGTATGCCCATGAATAATACGAATGTAACACCCAGCGACACACCATAAATTTTCTTATTACCTAAAAATATACCTGAAGCTATCACAAAAGAATAAAGTAGCACGATGTGTGCTACGGATGAGGAATCCCATAACAAACTCTGAATCCAATCCATATATTACCTATTCTGTAAATTCGGGTGCAAAGTTACTGCAAGTCGGTAACAAAAACAAATAAACTTCTTAATTTTGTTTTGATTATATCAAATCTAAACCTTTCAAAAATTAAGGAAAACCCTATAAAATAAAGGATATACGTGACCATCAAAAAAAAGAAAGCTGCCTTCAAAAGTGGGCTTCTGCCAAGCATTCTTTCAATCATATCCGTACCCCAACCATGAAATTTGTAACCATGCAAAGTTAACCGCTTTTTTATTTATAAATAAAAACTCCTTTTTTTTCGTTTTTGCTATGATATTAGTACTTTTGCAATTATAAACGTATGAAAAACTTAAAAAGATCGGTACTATGAAGAAACTTTATTTTTCTCTTTGCATGTTTTTCCTGTTATCCATGGGAACTGTTATGGCACAAGTAGCCAACTATGATGTGGTACCTCTGCCTAAAACGATCAATTTGTCGTCCGCAGCAGGTTTCAATCTCAATGAGACAGTCAGCATCATCTATCCCGAAGGCAATGCCGATATGGAGCGCAACGCACATTTCTTGAGCGATTATGTGAACGAAATGACCCAGTTGCGTCTTGGTTTGCGACCAATGGGTGCTAAAGAAAAGGTCAAGAAAGTAGGGCAGGGTAATATCCTGATTGCCCTCGATGCACAGATTTCCAACCCTGAAGGCTATACCATTCAAGTAACAGATAAAGGAGTGGTTATCAGTGGGAAAACGCCTGCTGGAGTATTCCTCGCTATACAAACCTTGCGTAAATCGCTTCCTGTGTTGCAAACCAAGCCTCAGGCCATTACCCTACCAGCAGTAAGCATTGTAGATGAACCCAGATATGCTTATCGAGGCATGCACCTCGATTGTGGCCGTCACTTCTTTTCTGTTGATTTTATAAAGGAATACATTGACCTCATCGCCTTGCATGGCATGAATCGTTTCCACTGGCACCTCACCGAAGACCAAGGCTGGCGCATAGAAATCAAAAAATACCCCCGTCTGACCGAGGTGGGCGCTTGGCGTTCAGGCACTACCGTTGGCCGCAACTCAGGCATTGACGATGGTGTACCCCATGGTGGATTCTATTCACAAGACGAATGTCGTGACATTGTGAAATATGCAGCCGATCGTTACATCACCATTATACCCGAGATTGATATGCCAGGTCATATGCTGTCTGCTTTGGCAGCCTATCCCGAACTGGGCTGTACAGGTGGCCCTTATGAGGTTCCTCATACTTGGGGTGTTTTTGACGATGTACTTTGTCCTGGCAAAGAAGAAACTTTCAATTTTGTAGAGAATGTGCTCAATGAACTGATTGCTATCTTCCCTTCGGAATATATCCATATTGGTGGCGAT
>JAIKZS010000153.1 GCA_024682035.1 Bacteroidaceae bacterium | reverse complement strand
AAGCGATGTAAAGCACCCAAAAAGTTGTTCCTACAACATCACACAGCAGCAGAGCAACAGCCCCTACAATTCGGAGCGATGACAGGATATTCGGCAGATGTTTCATTGGTACTCAGCAAGTGTTTTAACCTCACAGCCTTTACTTTCGTAGTAGGCGAGCATCTCTAATATATTTATTTAATAAGGTAGATTTACCGGAACCTGAGGCACCCATGATAGAAACAAACTCTCCTTTGTCAATGTGTAGATTAATTCCCTTCAGTACATGCAATGGAGTGCCGTTGTCGTATGTCTTGTTGATATCTTTAAGAGTTATCATCGTTTTTGGTCTTTTGTGTATTTAGACGTTACATGATGGTGATAGGTTGCAAAGTTATAAAAAAAAATAATAAGTGGCATAGGCTTTCAATATATTCCATGATTTATAAGCATTAGTGACAGCCTTAAAAAAAACGAATCAGTTTATTTTGTTGTACTACTGATTTGTTGTAACTTTGCCGATGTTTTGTTCCCAAGCCTCCACATGCGAGGCAAAGGATGAAAAGGGAATTGGGTGAAAATCCCAGACAGTCCCGCTGCTGTGATTTCCGAAAATTATCCGTGAATCTTTGCCACTGCCCTATGAGGGTGGGAAGGCCATGGATATGGAATTAGTCAGAAGACCTGCAAAACACAAATAAGGATCATTGCATTCGAGGACGTGCATTAATCTGTAAATACGATGAAAGTTAATTTTTTACATGCCGGAAAATGGGTAAATAGGGCGCTGATGGCACTCTGTGGCTGTTTGTTGTCGCTCCATTTGTGGGCCCAGCAGGTGAATGACACCATTACCAGCAAGGTGCATGTGATTGACGAAGTGACGGTAAGCACAACAGGCCGAAGTAGAAATGTCATCAGTACGGCTCCTACTCAGCTGGTAACGCAAAAACAGTTGCTCTATCAAGGGGTGACCGACTTGAGCGATGCCTTGCGCCGTTTCTCTGGTGTGAATGTAAGAGATTATGGTGGGGCAGGAGGCGTGAAGACCATTTCAGTGCGCAGTTTGGGCTCGCAACATACGGCTGTTGCTTATGATGGCATAACCATTACCGATGCCCAAAGTGGACAAATCGACCTTTCTCGTTTTTCGCTCGACAACATCCGTTCGCTTTCATTGACCATTGGCGATAACGACGATATCTTCTTGCCAGCCAGGACAGTAGCATCGGCAGCTGTATTGCGCTTGCAGACAGAGGTGCCTGAGTTTAACAATCAGTCTTATCGCTTGAAAGCAGAAGTAAAGACGGGTTCGTTTGGCATGCTGAACCCTTATTTGCGCTATGACCAACAATTGAGTAAGCAAGTGAGTGTGTCGGCATATGCTGATTATCTGCGTGCCGACAATCAGTATCCTTTCCGATTGGTAAATGGCAAGTATGTTACTACCGAAAAAAGAAAAAACAATTTCATAGAGACTTATCGTGCTGAAGCTAACCTTACCGCACATACCTCAGAAGTAGGACTGCTACGGGCTAAGGTGTATTATTACAATTCGTTCCGACAATTGCCAGGTCCTGTGGTTTTGTATAACGATGTG
This sequence comes from Bacteroidaceae bacterium, assembly GCA_024682035.1. Taxonomy (GTDB): domain Bacteria; phylum Bacteroidota; class Bacteroidia; order Bacteroidales; family Bacteroidaceae; genus Bacteroides. The sequence goes on along the minus strand of JAIKZS010000153.1, from coordinate 4,949 downwards.
AGCCGTGAGAAAGAAACCGACCGCAATTTCTTCGCGCAGTTGCACTATCAGACGCTGATGGGTAGCAAATGGCACTTGCAGTTGAACGGCAAATTCAATTGGGCTTATACGCACTACTCAGATGTGGGCAACCAATATCCTGAGGGTATGCTGAGCAATTATTACTACCAGCGTGAGTATTATGGCTCTGGCACCTTGATGTTTACGCCTTCTGACCATTGGGCTTTTGCTTATGCTGCCGACTATGCTTATAATAACTTGAACAGTAATACTACCAATGGCGTGAGGCCCTATCGTAACACCTTGCTGCAAACCCTCACAGCCAAGTACCAGAGTAGGCATCTGCTGGTCACGGCTCGTATGTTGGCATCTATCTATGACAATGGGGCTAAAAATGGAACAGCTTCGAAAAGTGCCAACAGACTATCGCCTTCTATCTCTTTATCGTTGAAGCCATTCGAAAACCATGATCTTTACTTGCGTGCTGCTTATAAAGACATTTTCCGTGTAGCGACTTTCAGCGAGAATTATTTTGCCCGATTTAGTAGTCGTGACATCCGTCCGGAGGTGGCCCGACAATTCAACCTGGGCATCACCTATAGTCTGCCGTCCTCTAATGCCAGGTTGCGACACCTGAACATTACGGTCGATGGCTATTATAATAGAGTGAAAGACAAGATTGTGGCCGTGCCGTTCAATATGTTCTTCTGGACCATGATAAATCTGGGTAGGGTAGATATCTGGGGAGCCGATATGAACGTTGACACTTCGGTAAGGTTAGCAGCAAAACACCAACTGTTGTTCAATGCTTCCTATACCTTGCAGTTGGCTTCTAACTTGACCGACCCTACTTCGCCTTTTTATAAAAACCAGATAGTCTATACACCTAAGAACTCAGGCTCAGCATCTTTGACGTGGGAGAATCCTTGGATGAATGTGGCACTGCATGCTACGATGGCCAGTGCCCGATATACGGTGGATGACCATATAGACAGTAACCGTTTGCCGGGCTACGGCGAGTGGGGAGCTGCTTTGTATCGCACGTTTACATACAGAGGTTTCGATGTGGCGGTCAGGTTTGACGGCATCAACCTGGGCAATAAACAATATAGTATTGTAAAGAACTATCCTATGCCGGGGCGTTCTTTTAAGTTTACGATAAATATAACAATTTAAATGATAATGAATTATGAAAATGAATGTAAGACAATTTTTGAAATTATTTGCATTGGTAATGACGATGCCGTTCGTGTTTGCGGCATGTAGTAATGATGATGATCCTACACCTACACCTACACCAGAACCAGAACCCACTCCTGTTCCAGATCCTGATTATTCAGTGCCTGCTGATAAACAAGGACTGTATGTGTTTAATGGTGGTAACCAGAGCAGTAGCATTGACGGCTCTTTGTCGTTTATCAATTTCTCAAAGCAAGCAGTGAGCAACAATCTGTTTGCTGCTAAGAACAATCGCAGTCTGGGTGGTACCGTACAGAATGGTGCAGTGTATAACGGCAGTTTGTTTGTGGCCGTATATGGCTCACGTACCATTGAGGTGATGGATAAGCTGACCCTGGAGAGTATCAAGCAGATTACCATTCCTGCAGATTATGATGATGGTCCACGCTATGTAGTGGCCGATGATAAATATGTGTATGCATCGCTCTACAGTGGTGAGGTGATTCGTATTAACCCTGCTAATAATGAAATTGATAAGGCTGTAACAGTGGGACCAAATCCAGAGGAAATGGTGATTGTGAATGGCTTCCTCTATGTGGTAAATTCTGATGGTCTGAATTATAATAACGGATACGTAAACGGTAAGAGTGTATCGAAAATAGATTTGTCTTCATTTACCGAGGTGAAGAAGATTGAAGTGGGTGTCAACCCTGCTCGCATTGCTACCGATGGCACCAATGTATATGCCTTGTGTAATGGCGACTACTATACTTTGCCTTCTACCATTTATAAAATTGCTCCTGATGATTCAGCTACCGACTTGCAAGTGGAAGCTGCATGGTTGGCTGTGAACGACGGAATGCTATATACCATTAGTTCGGTGTGGACTTCAGATGCCGATAACAATTGGTACACGGTTGATGCTTATACACAGTACAAACTCAGTGACATGAGTGTACAGAGCACTGCTTATCTGGGTGAAAATGTAGTGGATGCACCTGCTGGTATTGTCATCGATGCAAAAGGTGAAAGTCTGTATGTATCATCCTATAATAAAGTGAGTGGTTTTGCATCATACGACACAGCTGGTTATGTGAACCAGTATGACCTGAAAGGTAACTTGGTGAAGAAATATGATGTGGGTGTAGGCCCCTGCTTTATGATGGTGCTCCGTTGATGGACCCATATTGCCCCCCCTGTCGTGCCTCCTCAGTTTGAGGGAGGGGGCACGAGGTGAGGAGGGTAAGTAATGCTTTGATCATGAAATATAGTTTGCTATCTATCTGCTTTATTGCCGTGTTGCTTTGCAGTTGTCAAGGTAACAGACAAGGAGGGGCGTCTTCTGAGGGTGATACCCTGGCTTTGCATTATGCCCAGTTACTGACCATCGTAGATTACGATGGCTATAGCGTGGCCAGTATCAGCGATCCTTGGAACAAAGGCCGTCAGTTGCACGAATACGTGTTGTTGCCCAAAGATGCCGAGGTGCCTGCTCATGTAAGCAAGGCTACCGTGGTGCGAACGCCTGTGAGCAATGCGCTGATATATACTGCTGTGCATAGTGCCTTGGTCATAGAACTGGGCGCAGGTGAGCAGATAGGAGGCGTGTGCGATTTTCAATATATACATGCTCCTTTCATCATCGATGGGGTGCAGCAGGGAACCATTCAAGACTGTGGCGATGCTATGAGTCCGGATATTGAACGCATTATCGATTTGGCACCTGATGCTGTTTTGTTGTCGCCTTTTGAAAATAGTGGAGGCTATGGCAGGGTAGAAGAGTTGGGCGTGCCTTTGGTGGAATGTGCCGACTATATGGAAACTTCTGCCTTGGGGCGTGCAGAATGGATGAAATTCTATGGCCGACTGTTTGGTTTAGGCGATGAGGCCGATAGGTTGTTTGCTCAAGTAGCAGATGATTACCAACAAATGAAAGCCAAAGCTGCTGATGCCATCCATAAACCATCGGTGATAACCGATATGAAACTGGGTTCGGTGTGGTATGTTCCTGGTGGAAAGAGCACCCAAGGCAGGTTGTGGGCAGATGCCAACGCTACTTACCCTTATGCTGATGATGATCATAGTGGGTCAGTACCCTTGTCGTTCGAGGCAGTGTTCGACAAAGCAGGTGAATCGGATATTTGGGTGATACGCTATAACCAACCTGCACCGTTGACCTATCAGCAATTGGCATCCGATTATCATGGTAATGCTGAGATGAAGGCCTACAAAGAACGAAACATCTATGGTTGTAACACGGCCTATTCTGCTTTTTATGAAGAGACGCCGTTTCATCCCGACCGGTTGCTGAGTGACTTTATTCAGATTTGTCATCCTGAAATAGATTTGGGCGGTTTAAGATATTATCGTAAATTAGAGGCGGAAAACTAATCATCTTCTTTATAAACATGCCGTTTTTAGGAACGGAGCGAACCATGATAGATAGATATGAATAAAGGATGGAAATATGGCATAGCTCTTGCGGTAGTCATTATACTGCTGTTTGTCGCCAATTTACTGGTAGGGTCGGTTTCCATACCCGTGGGCGATGTAGTCAGCATATTGTTAGGGGATGAACCCGCAAAAGCCAGTTGGCGTTTCATCATCTGGCAGAGCCGTTTGCCGCAGGCCCTGACCGCCTTGCTATGTGGTGGTTCGTTGGCCGTATGCGGTTTGATGCTGCAAACAGCCCTTAAGAATCCTTTGGCAGGTCCTTCTATCTTGGGCATCGATGCCGGTGCCAGTCTGGGAGTAGCTTTGGTGATGCTGGCCTTTGGGGGGAGCATTGCTACGGCTTCGTTCAGTATATCAGGTTTCCTCTCTGTGTTGGTGGGCGCATTTACTGGCGCCATGCTGATCATGGCCTTGATACTGTTTTTCTCGACGATGATTCGAAGCAGTGTGATGTTGCTCATTACAGGAATTATGGTGGGCTATATCGCTTCATCAGCCATTTCATTGCTGAATTTCTTTGCAACCGAAGAAGGCGTGCAGTCGTATTTGATATGGGGACTTGGCAATTTTGGAGGTGTGTCGATGCAGCAAATGCCGATATTTGCTAGCGTGGTGTTAATAGGACTGTTTTGCTCCATTTTACTGATCAAGCCCCTGAATGCTTTGTTGCTGGGAGAGCGATATGCCGAGAACTTAGGGGTCAATACATGGCGCGTGAGGAACTACCTGTTGCTCATTACTGGTTTGCTAACAGCCATCACCACTGCTTTTTGCGGGCCAATAGCATTCATAGGATTGGCTGTTCCACATGTGGCGCGCCTCTTATTGGGTACAGAAAACCATAACTCCTTGTTGCCCGTTACCATCCTTACTGGCAGTGCAGTAGCCTTGCTTTGCAACTTGATCTGTGTGTTGCCAGGTGAAAGTGGCATCATCCCACTGAATGCTGTAACTCCTGTCGTAGGTGCCCCCGTCATTATTTATGTCATCATGAGTCAGCGTGGTACGCACCAAATGAATTGATAGTCCCATAGAGGCTATTCACTTCTTGAATGCTCCTGCTATGGGACCCATGTACTAGCGTAATAGCTTGCTGAACTTCAAGCCATTTTTTTGCTCAACTTATATAGGCGAGTTACATCAAAAGTCTTGGTAAGTGTCACCATCGGCATGGGCGACTTCATCCAGTGCTCAAACGCCTCTTTGCGATTTGTCTCTTTAGGGTCAATCTCTTGTTTCATATCTTTATTTTAGTTCAAAAAAGTAAAAGTCAGTCCAGCCTGTATTTTCAGCATAAAGGTGTTGTTTGCCTCTGT
>JAIKZS010000151.1 GCA_024682035.1 Bacteroidaceae bacterium | reverse complement strand
AAAATCAAGTAGCAACGATGGCTTGGATGCTAATGGTGACTTCTATTTGGAAGGTGGTACTGTAGTGGCTATTGGTGCAGGTGGAGCAGAGTGTGGCCTCGATGTGAATGAAGAGTTAAATCGCACGGTTTACTTCAAGGGTGGTAATCTGTTTGCCATCGGAGGTAGCAACTCAACTCCTAGCAATTCATCATCTACCCAAGGTTACATCACAGCCAGTGGAAGTGTATCGGCCAACACAACCGTTACAATCAGCGACGGATCTACCACATTGGCATCGATCACGGTACCATTTAGCTCAAACAATAGTGCTAGTAGCATCATTGCAACAGCATCGGGCATGACATCGGGCAACACTTACACCCTGAAGGTTGGCTCTAGCAGTACCTCAGCTACTGCCGTACAGTATGGCTCTGGTGGCGGCATGGGCGGCAACACTGGTGGCCCTGGTAACATGGGTAGTGGCGGTCATCCATAATGCAATGACGAAATGCTATGTACATAGATTACAATTTGCATAAAAAACAAAAAAACACGTTTACTTAGAGTTAGAATTATTCTTAAGGTTAACAGTAAATTGTAATTGAAAGAGAACGGTGATAGAGAATCTTGCGAAACTCATCACCGTTCTTGATTTTTTCTTAACGCTGCAGAACTAATGGTCAGCTTTATATTTGTTTTGTCTCTCCAATTATTTTTGTATCTTTGCACTGCCTTAGTAGGAGCCGCCGAGATAGTCTTGCTGCCCTCAATAGGCTTTGAAGTTTATGAATTGGATTATTCTGATTGTAGCTGGATGCTGCGAAGTAGGCTTCACCTATTGCCTTGGACGCGCCAAAGATGTTGACGGGATGGAATGGTGGAGTTGGATTGGAGGTTTCTTAGCCTTCTCTATTTTGAGTATGGTACTGTTGGCAAAAGCCACACAAACGCTGCCCATTAGCACCGCCTACCCAGTATGGACAGGTATTGGTGCAGTTGGCACTGCATTGATAGGTGTATTTGTTTTCAAAGAACCGACCACTTTCTGGCGGTTATTCTTCATCACAACACTGATCATCTCAGTAGTCGGACTGAAAACAATTCAATAGGTTATCATCATAAATCATGTTACCAGTAAATATGCCCTCGCTAGTTAAGCGGGGGCATTGCTTTATTATTACTACAGAACTACATGAAGGTGGGTGTTATGGCTTGCTTTTTTCCAAAAAGCTTTGGAGTTTATCACAAAAATCTCCATCTTTGCACTACAATTTAGATAATGGATATGAAAAAGACGATTTTCAGTGTACTGTGGGCGGCTATGGTGGCCTTGACGATACAGGCACAGACTCCGGTCAAGAAGGTGTATGACGAAGAAGTGAATCAACTGGAACAGATTGACAAAGCGGTGGCACAGGCCAAGGCTGAGGGTAAGTTTGTGATAGCACAGGTAGGTGGCAACTGGTGTCCGTGGTGCCTGAGGTTTGCCGACTTTATCACTAATGATAGTGAGATAATGCAGACCATCAACGACAATTTCGTGTATATTCATGTGAATTATAACCCTAGAAAATCGGGTGGCGAGGAGAAAACCAAGCTGGCAGCTCAGATGCTGAAACGCCTGAACAGTCCGCAACGATTCGGATTTCCGGTTTTCGTGGTACTTGACGAGAGCGGTAAGGTGTTGCACCACCAAGACTCGAGTTATCTGGAGGAAGGACAGGGGTATAACAAGGAGAAGGTGATGCGTTTCTTCAAGAACTGGACTCCCCAAGCGGTGAAAAATTAATAAAATATGTTTAGCCTAAACTTTAAAGTAACTACCAGTACCTGCGACAGTAATGGGAAACTGAAACTTTATTCTGCTTTGCAGATGATGCAGGACTGCTCAGAGATGTGGATTGATTCTGAACCTACTGTGAAAAAATTCTTTGAGGAACAAAACATGACGCAGTTGTTGGCCACGCGTCAGGTGGAAATCATCAGGGTACCTGACTTCAAGGAGGACTTGACTGTAACAACCTCGGTGTATGGTATGAAGCCTATGTTCGGATTCCGTAATACTTATATTTATGATGCACTGGGACAGCCTTGCTACAAGACATGGAGCATGGGCGCCTTTGTGGATAAGTCTGCCGGCAAACTGAAACGGGTGGACGAGCCTACCATCCAGTCACTGACGATAGACTCCCAACTGGAGATGAATTACAAGGACCGTCGCATCATGCTGCCAAAGGAAGCAGGCATCAGTCAAGACATCATCCGTGTACAAAAGTCAGACATAGACTATAATAAGCATGTGAACAATGCCAATTACATTCGCATTGCCATGGAATTGTTGCCCGATGATTTCTGTATCAAAGGACTGAGGGTGGAATACAGGAAACCAGCCAAAATGGGTGATAGTCTGCTACCTACCCTCTATCAACACGAGCATACCATCATCGTAACGCTGGCCATAGGTGACGAGGTGAGTACCCTTGTGGAGTTTTACAATGAATAAAGGGTTCAAAATATTTGCAAATTTCAGAATTCTTTTAGACCTTTGAATTTTTAATGAAAAACAACCATTATAAAATTATTGTAATATGAAGAAGTCAATCTTTTTGCTGGCCGCATCCATGTTTTTTGGTTTGACCTATGCACAACAGACAGATCCGCTTCTGCAACACGAAACGGAGATTACGGAAATTATTAAGAGCATGACACTGGAGGAAAAAGTGAATATGCTGCATGGTAAGAACATGTTCTCTTCTGCAGGTATTGAAAGACTGGGCATTGCCGACATGGAATATGCCGATGGTCCTTTTGGTATTCGCGAGGAGATGGAACCTCACTCATGGATGCCACTGGGTTGGGAAACCGACCGTGCTACGTTCTTCCCTACCGGATCGGCACTAGCGGCTACTTGGAGCCCCGAAATTGCTTATGAGTATGGCAAGGGTATGGCCATTGAAGCTAAGTTGCGTGGTAAGGATATGATTCTCGGTCCTGCCATGAACATTCAGCGTTTACCTACCGGTGGTCGTACGTATGAGTACTTGAGTGAAGATCCTATCTTGAGCGGTGAACTGGCTGTGGGTTATACCCTGGGGTCTCAGGATATGAATGAGGCTGTTTGTTTGAAGCACTTTGCTGTGAACAGTCAGGAGAATATGCGTGGTTTTGTCAACGCAAATATATCTGAGCGTGCTTTGCGCGAAATTTATCTCACTCCGTTTGAGATGGCTGTGAAGAAGGCTAAAGCCATGGGTGTGATGGCTGCTTACAATAAGGTATGGGGTACTTGGTGCTCTGAGAACTTTAACTTGCAGAACAATATCTTACGTAATGAATGGGGATTTAAGGGAATGATTATCAGCGACTGGGGTGGTACTCATTCAACCATTGGTGCTGCATTAGGTGGCTTGGAGGTAGAGATGCCTGGCAGTACTTACATGGGTGACTCTCTGATTGCAGCTGTGAATAAGGGTGATGTGCCTATGGAAGTGATTGATGCAAAGGTGCGTAACATCTTGCGCGTGCGTCTGGCCATTCAACCTGTGCCTAAGGATGTGGCTAACACGAAGGTAACTTCTCAGCCTGAGACACAAGCTATTGCTTATAAGGTGGCTTCTAAAAGCATTGTTTTGCTGAAAAACGAAGGTGTATTGCCTCTGAGCAAAAAGGTGAAGACAATTGCAGTTATTGGCGACAATGCTACACGTACCATGGGTCTGGGTGGCGTTGGTGCTGGTGTAAAAACGCTATATGAAGTGACTCCTTTGGAGGGCTTGCAGAAGGCGTTGAAGGGCAAAGCAAAGATTAATTATGCGCGTGGTTATGAGCCTGCTCCTCAAGCTCGCTGGGGTCAGAAATTGCCTGAGAACGCAATGGAGGAGTATGAGAAGCGTATGGAGGTGTTGAAGAAAGAGGCACTGAAGGTGGCTAAACGCGCTGACCTGGTGTTGTTCATCGGTGGTGATAACCGTGAGGTGGAGACCGAAGGGTCTGATCGTACTTCTATTGATCTGCCTTTTGACCAGGAGGATTTGTTGGAGGATATTGCCGAAGTAAATCCTAATGTGGTTGTGGTGATGGTGGCTGGTGCACCTGTTGATTTGCGCGAGGTTGAGCCTATCGCTAAGGGTTTGGTGTATAGCTGGTTTAACGGTACAGAGGGTGGTAATGCGCTGGCTGATGTGCTGACTGGCAAGATTGCTCCTTCTGGTAAGTTACCTTTCACTTTGCCTAAGAAGCTGGAGGATTCTCCTGCATACGCTTTGGGTGTTTATCCTCAGCAGGAACAAGGCGGTGGTGATGTGTTCGTGAACTTGGTAAACCGTGATCGTTTTGCTGTGCGCAAGGCTGATGCTGATTATTCTGAAGGTATTTTTGTGGGTTATCGTTGGTACACAACGAAGAACGTTGAGCCTATGTATGCTTTCGGTCATGGTTTGTCATACGTGCCTTTCAAATATGCTAACTTGAACGCTAAAGTGGAGGATGAGAGCATTGAGGTGACTTTCGACTTGGCTAACCAAGGTGCGATGGAGGCTGATGAAGTGGCGCAAGTGTATATCGCTCGTCCTGAGTCTAAGGTGGAGCGCCCTAAGTATGAGTTAAAGGGCTTTAAGCGTGTAGCGGTGAAGGCTGGTGAGACTACTAAGGTTACGATTAGTATTCCTAAGGAGCAGTTGCGTCATTGGAATGAGTTCCAACATGCTTGGAATGTTGAGAATGGCAAGGCTGTAATCTATGTGGGTGGTTCTTCTGATAACTTGCCGTTGCA
>JAIKZS010000149.1 GCA_024682035.1 Bacteroidaceae bacterium | reverse complement strand
ACCATATCCACGTCAACGGGAGCGGGCAGGAATGCGCAAACATAGTCGAGCAGGGGCTGTACACCCTTATTCTTATAGGAAGAACCGCAAATCATAGGTGTGCAAGCCATAGAAATGGTACCCTTACGGATAGCAGCCATGATCTCGTCCTCTGTAATAGAGTTAGGATCATCGAAATACTTCTCCATGAGTGCCTCATCATACTCGGCAGCAGCCTCGAGCAGCTTATTACGCCACTCATCGCACTCATCGGCGAGATCTGCAGGAATATCCTCAACGTCATATTCTGCACCCATGGTCTCATCGTGCCACAGGATAGCCTTCATCTTAATCAGGTCGACAACACCCTTGAAGTTCTCCTCTGCTCCGATAGGAACCTGGATAACAACGGGGTTAGCGCCCAAGATGTCCTTCATCTGCTGAACAGTCTCGAAGAAATCAGCACCAGAACGGTCCATCTTGTTTACATAACCGATACGGGGAACATTGTACTTGTCAGCCTGACGCCATACAGTCTCTGACTGAGGCTGAACACCATCAGCAGCAGAATAAGTAGCAACGGCTCCGTCGAGCACACGGAGTGAACGCTCTACCTCAGCAGTAAAGTCAACGTGTCCCGGAGTGTCGATCAGATTGATTTTATAATCGTTACCATTCCACTTCCAGTTACAAGTGGTAGCAGCTGAAGTAATGGTGATACCACGCTCCTGCTCTTGGGCCATCCAGTCCATGGTAGCAGCACCATCGTGCACCTCACCAATCTTGTGCGTCTTACCAGTATAGAACAGGATACGCTCAGAAGTGGTGGTTTTACCGGCATCGATGTGGGCCATGATACCAATATTACGGGTCAAATGTAAATCGCGGTTTGCCATTTCTCTTTCCTTATTATCTTTTTACCTTTGTAAATTTTAGAATCTGAAGTGAGCGAAAGCACGGTTAGCCTCAGCCATGCGATGCATGTCTTCCTTACGCTTAAATGCGCCACCCTGCTCGTTATAAGCATCCATAATCTCAGCGGCCAGCTTATCAGCCATGCCTTTGCCACCACGCTTACGCGCGAAAGCAATCATGTTCTTCATTGAAATTGATTCTTTACGATCAGGACGAATTTCTGTAGGAACTTGGAAAGTCGCGCCACCGATACGGCGAGACTTAACCTCTACTTGAGGAGTAATGTTGTCGAGAGCTTTTTTCCAGATTTCAAGAGCTGATTTCTCTTCACTCTGCAATTTCTTACCAACTGTTTCCAGGGCTGCATAGAAGATTTCATAAGATGTGTTCTTCTTGCCATCATACATCAGATGGTTAACGAACTTGGAAACTTTTACATCGCCATAAACTGGATCCGGGAGGATCAGGCGTTTCTTTGGTTTTGCTTTTCTCATTTTGTTTAAAACCTTTAGTTTTTTGTTCTTGGTTGTTTTCTTCTGTCTTCTTCAACACCTCCCACTGGAGATATTTACTCAACCTTTAATGCATCCAATAACTAAAAAACGAATTTAATACTTTTGTTTTTTAACACATTAGAAGAATTTATTTCTTCTTAGCAGCTTTAGGTCTCTTGGCACCATACTTAGAACGACGCTGAGTGCGGCTTGCCACACCTGCTGTATCAAGAGTACCACGAACAATGTGATAGCGTACACCTGGCAGGTCCTTTACACGGCCACCACGAACCAAAACGATTGAGTGCTCCTGCAAGTTATGACCTTCACCTGGAATATAAGAGTTTACCTCCTTACCATTGGTCAAACGAACACGAGCTACTTTACGCATAGCTGAATTAGGCTTTTTCGGAGTAGTAGTATATACTCTCACGCAAACGCCTCTTCTCTGAGGGCAAGAATCCAATGCTGGTGACTTACTTTTGTCAACAAGCACTTGACGGCCCTTTCTTACTAATTGCTGAATTGTAGGCATTTTACTAGTTATTTATATATTATTATTTTAATTAAATTCAAAACTATACATTTTGGGCTGCAAAGATACAAATAATCTTTGAAACGGCAATGCGGATTCCTTAATTATTTTTAAAATTGTGGAAAAAAGGGCTATTATACACTCTTTTATGCCTGATTTTTTGCTTTTAGGGCTTTTCCTTAATATATATATAAGGTGAAAAAAGGGCAAGTAAATAGTTACAAAGGCAACAACACGATTTTCTTTATAAAACTACTGATCCGTTTGATGGAGTAAACCAAGCATCGAATATGCTGCGTATTTTATATAGCATCTTTTTCAAATTGTGGACTAGTCGGAGCAAAAAGGGCTTTTAATAGTAGTAAAAGGGAGTTTTAGTAGTAGTAAATGGGGGTTTTAGTAGTAGTAAGCTGATGGTTTAACGGTAGCAATTATTTATTCCATCAGATTCGATTGTTGAAAAGTATCAATGCCATATATTGATACAGAACCATAGTCCCCAAATATGAGGAGAGAATATGGAACGAAAAAAGCCGCTCGACTTGATAGTCTGCGGCTCTATTTCATCTTTCAAGCTTGAATTTATGCCTTCACGCCATTGTACTCATCTGAAATAGTGAGTTTCTTTCTGCCCTTGGCACGTCTTGAAGCCAGCACTCTGCGACCATTAGCGGTTGCCATTCTTTCACGGAAACCGTGCTTGTTCTTTCTCTTCCTGTTAGAAGGTTGGAATGTTCTTTTCATTGCTCAATATGTTTTATGTTATTATTTCAATCACAATCGGGCTGCAAAATTAGATACTTTTTCTAAAATAAGCAAGAGATAAATCTTTTTATATCGAAACTTTTTGTGTTTTTTATCAATTTCACTTAACTTTGCAGCGCAAAAAGAAGCATTTTCGAGTAAAAACTATAAAACTAACGAGTATGATTAATGCCCAAGACATTAAAATTGGTACAGCTATCCGCATGGATGGCAAATTGTATTTCTGTATTGACTTCCTACATGTAAAGCCAGGCAAAGGTAATACATTCATGCGTACAAAGCTGAAAGATGTAGTAAGTGGTTACGTACTGGAGCGCCGTTTTAACATCGGTGAAAAATTGGAAGATGTACGTGTTGAACGTCGCCCTTATCAATATTTGTATAAGGAAGGTGAAGATTTTATCTTCATGAATCAGGAAACCTATGACCAGCTGCCTATTTCTAAGGAAATCATCAACGGATCTGATTTCTTGCTGGAAGGAATGATTGTAGATGTGGTTTCTGACGCATCGACTGAAACTATTCTTTACGCTGATGTGCCTGTTAAAGTACAGATGAAGATAACTTATACAGAACCAGGACTGAAGGGTGATACTGCTACTAACACACTGAAGCTAGCTACTGTTGAGAGTGGTGCCGAAGTTCGTGTACCTTTGTTCATCAACGAAGGTGACATGATTGAGATTGACACACGTGATGGCTCATACGTTAGCCGTGTTAACGCTAAGTAATTAGCTAACCAAGAGAAACATCAAAACTGCTCCCCTTGTGCATAGAGGAGCAGTTTTGTTATCTTAAAGAGCAAGTAAAGCATGAGGTTTTCTATCATAGTTCCTGTTTTCAACCGCCCTGATGAAGTTGACGAGTTGCTTAAAAGTCTAACAGAGCAAAACTCATTAGATTTTGAAACAATTATCGTCGAAGACGGGTCTTCTATACCCTGCAAAGAGGTAGTTGACAAGTACAAAGAGAAACTTCAGATTAGTTATTTTATTATAGAAAACTCAGGGCCTGCTGGAGCGCGAAATTTTGGGATTGAGAAAGCCAATGGTGAATATATCATCTTTTTTGACTCTGATTGCATCATCCCTCCTGGTTATTTTCAAGCTGTTGAGCAAGCTTTGAAAAAAACTCATGCCGATGCTTTTGG
>JAIKZS010000102.1 GCA_024682035.1 Bacteroidaceae bacterium | reverse complement strand
GGTTCGTTCACCATCTCATCGTGTGGTTCTTGTCCCACATACGGCTGATTCCTGTCTTGCGTACGAGTCGGAATATGCGTAATGGTGTCCTTCATGTTGTAAGCATCGATAAACTGCTGTTGGAGTTCTTTCCACGCAGGGGTATCTGGTTTCAGTGAGAATGAATGTGTCAAGAAGTTATCTGGTGCCGTATTCTCATCCATACGACGCACCAAGTAAGAAATCGCATTCAAGAAATGCTCCTTTTTCACCACGGGGGTGTAAAGAATCACGTGGTTGCCCAACTTACGCTGTGCCCTCCATACGTGGTTGGCCATGCCCTCCAGCATCTCAAAGCAGAAGCAATCTTTTGGCGTTTGATACTGCTGCGTCAGCAGATAGGCATAAGAAATGGTAAACAAGTTATGCGATGCCATGCCGATGTGCAGCACCTTGGCATTCTCAGGTTGCAAGCCACGCTCAATCAAGTGCAGGTAATTGGCATCCACCTCTGTCTTGTTGGGCCTTACCGGATTAGGCCACCCTCGCAGGTCGCTCACAATATTTTCCATATCCAGGTTACAACCCTTCACGATGCGCATCTTGATGGGGGAGCCCCCTGCTGCCACACGTGCCCTGGCAAACTCCAGCAATTCGGTTTGGAAGTCCCAAGCATCAGGCAGATATGACTGTACCACGATGCCTGCCTCATAATTTTTGAATGGTGGCAATGAAAGCACGTCTTTGAACAATTTCATGGTGAGGTGAGCATCTTTGTACTCCTCCATGTCCAGGTTGATGAACTTAGGTTTCGTCACGCCCTCGGCATCCGTATAAGGATGGTCAATGGCCATTTGATACAAGGCCGACATACGACGAATCAGTTCGGGGAAGCATTCTTTATAGTTCAAGGCATGTGTCTGGGCATAGATGCCTGATATCTTGACAGAGATATAATTGATGTCGGGTTCCTTCAGGGCCTCCAAGTAAGAATAATAACGTTTGTCGGCCTCCCCATCGCCCAACACCACTTCACCTAATAGGTTGACGTTCTGTCCGATGTTCTGCTCAAAACGTGTGGCGAGGTGCTTTGTCAAATGCGGACGGGCAGCATCGATGATCACACGACTGGTATCCCGTCGCAGTCGCCACTTGATGATAGGCACAGCCACCCAATTGAACAAAGGCAGGTAAGCAAACTGCTGGTACATCCAAAACAGCAGGCGGTCGCCTGTCCCCAAGAATTTGGGTATTCCATACTGGTCAATCAGTTCCTTTACTCGTACGGCCAATTTCTGGGTATCACGCACCTGACTGGTTTCGTCCAGCATTCGCACAATAAATTTCTTGTCGCTGGGGGTGGTCACCATTGTGCCATACATGTGCTGTTCGTTTTTCTCGGTTTTCGTTAGTCCCGAGTAACTCTCGTCGTACAGTTTTCTCATCCATGAGAATACCTCATCGACTGTAGGCATCTTCTGTTCAGACATAACTATTTAGGTTTAAGGATTTACTTATGTCAAAGATACATATAATTACCTATACAAGCAAGTCTTTTTTCTATATTTTTTGCAAGATTATTCATGAATACACCTATTCTTAATAATTTATATCCCTCATCGCTTGTTTTTGAAAAAATAATCAATATCTTTGCAACAAATCAGTAACAACTAACGATTACTAACCCATAAAACCAACGAAGTTATGAGAATGATCACATTATTGCTAACTGCCTTTTTCACATTCCTATCCTGCAGCAGTCAGCCGGAAGCCAAAGAAAACAAGATTTCTGTGTTTGCTGTGCATATCAACTCCATTGCACAGCAAGAGCACATATCCTTCTTGGAGGCTGCTACCAAAGTCAGACAAATGGGGTATGCTGGTGCCGATGTTTATCCCTACCAGGAAGACATCATCCCCGTGCTCGACAGTCTGGGTTTTGGTCACTCGTGTGCCATCGTTCACGTCAATTACCTGCGTGACGAACACGTTGAGGGCATTGACCCCCATTCGCCTCGTGGCTTTTTCAGCGGAGGTTGGGGCGATTTGGAAAATGCAGCCGTCAATTTTGTCAAGAAATACAACTACCCTCACCTCATGCTGGTGCCCGAAGTACTTCCCAAGGATGCCACGCCTGAGGATGTGGAAAAAGTGCGCAGTCGTGTAGCTGCCTTTGCCGATCGTTGCGTGACCGAGGGCATAGACCTGGTGGTGGAGAGTTTCGACAACGAGGCTTCGCTTTGCTATGGCACCCAAAACATTCAAGACCTTTTGAGCAGGGCCAACAACCTGGGTGTGGCTTTCGACATTGGTAATTTCACCTTTGCCAAGGAGGATCCTGTGGAGGCCTACGAACTGCTGAAGGATAAAGTGCGTCATGTGCACATCAAAGACCGTGCCAGTCTGGATGATATGACGCCAGTGCCTGCTGGTACAGGCTGTTCGAAGATTGCGACCGTATTGCATAAGATGCAAGAAGCAGACTACGATGGATGGTACACTGTTGAGGTATTCGGTTCTAAGCAGATGAGTGCTGATTTAGAGACGGCTTATCGCAACACCTATGCTTTCCTCTACACCACTGCTTCGTCTGCTCAGTAATTTGCCTAAAGAAGACGACCCAAATATACCTGACGGCACAAACACCCTCCTATCAACCACTGACAGTTGAGATTTGTTCATTGAAAGGCGATAAATCATTTATCGCCTTTCTTTTATATATAATAGGTATCCACTTGCTCATCAAAAAAAATTCCATGCTGCTGAAAAATATTTGCAAAATAATTTGGTTTATTTTATAAACTTGTTTACATTTGCATCGTGATACCTTCACAAACGCTGCGTTGAGGTCAGGCTAGCAGACTTTAGCAAGGTGTTGGGGAGCGATGTCACGACGAATCGATTCATTTTTGTTTTATTTGGATTATTAACTGCTAAAACTTTGAAATGATGGAAAACAATACTGAAATGACCGCCGAACGCAGTCTGGAAATTATCAAGAAACAAATTGAACTGAGTCGCATTTCTACAGAAAAGAATGCTGGCTTACCTATGATTATCTGGGGCTTACTGGTATGTATCACCTCCCTTCTTGTAGGACATCTATGGAATACAACTGGCAATGCTGCATGGAATTTCCTATGGTTCATCATGGCATTGATTGGCTGGGGATGGACCATCTGGATCAATAAGAAGGAGAAGCAAAGTCATGTGCCCCTCACCTTGTTATCGAATGTCATGAACAATATATGGTTCTCATTTGGCATTTTCGCTTCCGTATTACCCATCATCATGTTCGTCATCGCGCCTTTGTGCTTTGGCAGCTTTGTATTAGACTGTAGCTATACAGCACTGGTTATCTTACTTTTAGGAGTAGCTACCACCATCACAGGATTGATACTGAAGAATGGTTGGATTACGACTGGAGGCATCGTTGGTGGCGTGGCTGGGTTCATCTTGGCACTCTTGTTCCCAGGCCCCTACGAAATGTTGGTAATGGCTGGTGTGGGAGTAATCACTTTGCTGGTGCCTGGCATCATCATAAACAGGAGGAAATAAGTTATGTTTAAGCCGTTAGACCCCATATTACACTCAGAACTGCGCTTAGCCGTGATGTCGCTGCTGCTTGGGCTGGAAGAAGCCGACTTTGTGTATATCAAGGAGCAGACTGGTGCCACGGCGGGCAATTTGAGTGTGCAGATTGACAAGCTCTCGAACGCGGGTTATATTGAAGTAGAAAAGAAGTTTGAGGGCAAACGGCCTTGCACTACTTGCCGTATTACCCAAAAGGGTGTAGAGGCTTTCGACAATTATGTAGAGACGCTGAAAGAATATGTTAAATTTTAGATAGATGAATAAAATGAATGATTTTTATCAGCTAAAAGCTGAGATGACACGCAAACAACAACGTGGTTTGCATTTCATATTAGCGTCAATTATTATCTGGATGATGGTGGCATGTGTGCATGCCACCCAGCTGGATCCGCTTATGAAAAACTTGCTGACTTTCTGCTGTACGGCTCCGCTGGTGCCCATTGCCTGGATGATATCCCGATTCATTGGTGTGGAGTTCAGCGATAAAAGTACGCCTTTCAGCTCGTTGGGCATTATTCTTTCTTGCAACCAGATGCTTTATCTGCTCATTGCCATGTGGATTTATGCAGCCATCCCCGACAAGATGGTCATGGTCATTGCCATCATCTTTGGTGCCCACCTGCTGCCATTCGGCTGGTTGTACAGTTCAAAGGCCTATTACATCATGTCAGTGGTGGTCAGCATAGGCGCCTTGGTGGTGGGTCTCCTCTACCCTCCCATCGTACTGGCCTGTGTCATGATCGGCGTGGAAATCTTGTTCAGCCTCTGGCTCAGATTTGAAAACAAGTCTAAAGAATAATGCTCTAATAGCTAAGAGATTTACAATCGCTTCAATGCCAGTTTGATGACGCGCTCCACAGCAGCATCGGGCTCTTCCTTCAAAATGGCATACACCACCTTTTGCGAAGGGGCAACGGGAAAACCAAGCATGGTCAGTGCCGACACCGCTTCTTGCTGTACCTCTCGGTTCACGGCATCTGGCTTTGGCTTTTCCGTTATCGAAGTATCTCCTAACGCCAAGCCATCGCTTTGCATCTTGTCCTTCAGTTCCACGATAATACGTTGCGCTGTCTTCAAGCCTATGCCCTTGACCGATTTGAGCAGTTGGGTATTCTCTGAGCTGATGACACTGACCAACTCACTGGGAGAAAGAGCCGAGAGAATCATGCGTGCCGTATTGCCCCCAACGCCAGACACACTGATGAGCAGCAAAAACAGTTCGCGTTCCTGCTTGGTAGCAAAGCCAAACAGCACGTGGGCATCTTCACGAATGGCCTCATAAACATATAATTTTGCTGCGTTCTTTCCTTGAATGGCACTGAAAGTATTCAGGGAAATATTCAACAAATACCCCACTCCATTACAATCTATTACCGCATTGGCAGGCGATACTTCGGCCACTTCCCCTCTGACATAATCCAACATAGCACTAACTTTTTTTATTATTATGGTGCGAAGATACAGATTATTTATGTATTTTTGCAACCATAAATGACATTTTTACAACAAATACACTAGAAGTTATGAAGAAAATTAAAGCAGCCATAGTAGGTTATGGCAACATTGGACGCTTCGCGTTAGAAGCATTGCAAACCGCACAAGATTTTGAAGTGGCAGGTATTGTTCGCCGTGCAGGTGCAGAGAACTGCCCAGAGGAACTAAAAAGTTTGAAGGTAGTAAAAGATATTCGCGAGCTCGGCGATGTGGATGTAGCAATTTTGAGCACCCCTACCCGCAGCGTGGAAAACTATGCAAAAGATATACTGGCCCTCGGCATCAATACGGTTGACAGCTTCGACATACACACCCAAATCCCTGCCTTGCGCAAATCACTGCAAGAAGTGGCCAAGGCCAACAACACCGTGTCCATCATATCAGCAGGTTGGGATCCAGGTTCCGACTCCATCGTTCGCACCCTGTTGCAAGCCATTGCCCCCAAAGGCATCAGCTACACCAACTTCGGACCTGGCATGAGCATGGGCCACACCGTAGCCGTCAAGTCAAAAGCAGGCGTCAAGGCAGCCTTGTCCATGACCATACCTGTAGGCACAGGCATACATCGCCGCATGGTATATGTAGAGTTAGAAGACGGCTATAAGTTCGAAGACGTAGAGCGTGCCATCAAGACCGACCCCTATTTTGCCAGCGATGAAACCCACGTCATGCAAGTACCTTGTGTGGACGACCTGAAAGACATGGGTCATGGAGTGAACCTCACCCGCAAAGGCGTATCCGGCAAAACCCAAAACCAACTGTTCGAGTTCAACATGCACATCAACAACCCCGCCCTCACCGGTCAGGTACTCGTATGTGCAGCCCGTGCCACCATGCGGAGACAACCCGGTTGCTACACCATGATCGAAGTACCAGTGGTTGATTTACTGCCAGGCGACAAAGACGAATGGATTGGTAAATTAGTATAACCCATATCAATACATACAAAAGGACAGGCATCACCGCCTGTCCTTTTTTTTATAAGCCAGAGTAATCAATTTATTGCACACATGTGTGCAATTTTTGATGCATATGCCATATCCCTCGTGGCATATAGATGCAAAGAAAGCATGTGCAAGCATGATTGCATTCGGTTTGCACAAGTTTTGACCTTTAAAAAAAAGCCATAAAAAAAATTAATGGCGATCTTCACAGACCACCATTAATAAAATTAGATTGTAAGACGATTCTCTTTCTTTCAAGGACCATCATACCGCAAAAATAATCACTATTTTGGAATAACAATAATTTTTTTAAACTTTTTTTTCATAATAACATAAAAATATATCTAAATAGAATGATAAATAGTAATATAGCAAGCCCATTTAGTTATATGCCACAGGGACGAGTACCTGACATCTGCCAATCAAAATGCAACGATAATGTCAGGTACTGAAGTGAACCCGCAATCTCGCTGTATTGATAGCCGTATGACGTGCACCGGAGACCCAACACTTCGTCGATAACGGAGCCGACGTAACGGAAAAAAAGCTCTCTCACATGAAATAATCCTCCAAAAGGAGTGATTTTCTCAGATTTTATGCTTACCTTTGACATGTCATTGAAGATTTTTTTGCTTGTCTTGAAACGCAGCACTAAGGTAAGTGAAAAATATGACATGGCAAAATCCTGGGCAACTTTTTGTTGCTCAGGAACTTATAAACAAAGTTAAACTAAAGTGCTGCGGAATTTAGGTTATAGAAAGTCCTTTTTAATTAAGTAACAAACAAAAATAGCATCGAAATAAATGAGAAATATTTACCCCGATGCTATCTTTCTCTGTAATGCTATTATTTTACTGTTGCTTTTACTTTAGCTTTGCCGGCAGGGGATTTC
>JAIKZS010000084.1 GCA_024682035.1 Bacteroidaceae bacterium | reverse complement strand
TATCAGATTTGTCTGGAGGCTTCGGCCACTGAAAATCCAAAGGGTAGCAACAAACAGAAAATTGGCGATCTTTATGCCGCTGGTATGGATAGCGTGGCTCTGAACGCTAACGGCATTCGTGAATTGGAGCCTGAATTTGAGAAAATTGATGCAATGAAGTCGCTCGGTGATTTGCCTGCTACATTGGCTTACTTACGCACGATAGGTGGTGGAGGCTTTTTCTATTTGGGCGTTTCACAAGATGATAAGAACAGTAGCGAAAATTCTGTAGGCCTCAGTCAGGGTGGATTAAGTTTGCCCGACCGTCGTTTTTATGTAGATGAAGATGATAAGTCGGTCGAAATACGTGCTAAGTTTGTGGATTATATGCAGGGACTCTTCCAAACCATGGGTTACGAAGAGGCACAGGCTAAGTCGTCGGCACAAAAGGTAATGGCTTTAGAAATGGCTTTGGCCAAGAGTTCCAGAAAGACGGAAGATACGCGTGATCCTTTTGCCAACTACAATAAAATGTCGGTAGCACAAGTAAGTCAACTGATGCCAGCTTTTAATTGGAAAGCTTATTTGTCGGCCATTGGCTTGAATAAGGTAGATAGCATTGTGGTGGGTCAGCCTGAGTTCTTTACGGCTCTGAATGGGCACTTGAAGCAGTTCAACATGGCTGACTTGAAAGATTATTTGAAGGTGGGCTTGCTGGACAGCTATGCCAGTTACCTGGATGATAATACTTACATGCAGTATTTCGATTTCTACTCGAAGACTTTGCGTGGCGTACAAGAGCCTCGTCCTCGTTGGAAACGTGTAGTGGATGTTACGAACCGAGTACTGGGTGATTTGGTGGGTCAGGTATATGTGGTCGAATATTTGCCAAAGGGCACGAAGGAGAAGTTTGTGGAGATTGGCAATGCCATTAAGGTGGAGTTTGAAAACCACATCAAAAATCTGGATTGGATGAGTGAACCCACGAAAGAAAAAGCCCTCAAGAAGTTGGCAGCTGTGAATATGAAGTTGGCTTATCCTGATAAATGGAAGGATATGAGTGAACTAGAAATTACGCGTGATTCTTATGTGCGTAATATGATGAATTTCTCTGGTTGGAGCTTCAAACGCATGATCAGTCGCTATGGTCAGCCTGTTGATCGTACCGAATGGCACATGCAACCTCAAACCTACAATGCTTATTATAGTCCTTCGAACAATGAAATTTGCATTCCAGGATGTAATATTATCGTTCCTGGATTTGATGGCCGTATGCCAGATGATGCGATTCTGTATGCTATCATTGGTGGTAGTACGTTTGGACATGAAGTAACGCATGGATTTGACGATACGGGTTGCAACTATGATGCTGAGGGCAATCTTTCTAATTGGTGGACCGAAGAAGATAAGTCTAAGTTTGAAGAGAAGACCAAGATGATTGTGGAACAGTTCGATAACTACGAAGTGGTAGATGGTTTGCACATCAATGGCGAGAATACCCAGGGTGAGAACATTGCCGACCTTGGTGGTCTGATTATGGGCTTTGAGGCATTTAAGAAAACAGATCAGTACAAGAATAATGTTATAATTGGTGGCTTTACCCCTGCTCAGCGTTATTTCTTGGGCCATGCCCAGGCTTGGATGATGCAGTTCAGACCAGAAGCTTTGGCTACTCGTGTTAAGAGTGATGAGCATTCACCTGCCAAGTGGCGTGTATTGGGTCCGCTTTCTAATACCGTTGAGTTTTATGAAGCATTTGACGTGAAAGAAGGCGACAAAATGTGGCGACCAGAAGATCAGCGCGTTAAGATTTGGTAAAACTACAAGTGCCCCAATTCTCTTCTCTTTACTTAGGTGTAGTATTTTAAAAAGGGAGATAGAGGGCGTATATTCATGAAAATAAACGTATTATTAATATGGTTATTGGCATTTCCTCTCTTGGCAATTGCCCAAGAGAGGGAGGGTCATGCATTGACTGTCAGTCTTGATTCTTTGATACAGAAAAAGTTGCCAAAGGGTGGACAAGTAGGGGTGTCTGTCATTGATTTGTCAACTGATGAAACGCTTTATGACTACCAGGGTGATAAACTTTGCCGACCTGCTTCTACTCAGAAATTGATTACAGCTATTACTGCCTTGAATCAACCTCAGGGCAAAGCTCCTTTTCGTACAGAGGTGTGGGTGAAAGGGGTGATAGCCAACGATACTTTGCAAGGCGACCTATATGTGGTAGGGGGGATGGATCCGGAATTGATGGAGACGGCTCTTGATACATTGGTAGATCTTACTGCTACTTTCCCCTTTCATGTGATTACAGGACAAGTGTATGGGGATGTTTCTATGCGTGACTCCCTTTATTGGGGAAAAGGTTGGTTGTGGGATGATAATCCTGAGAGTTACCAGCCTTATCTCTCTCCTTTGATGTTGAACAAAGGTTTTGTCAAGATAGCAGCAGTGCCAACCACCCCTGGCGAACCAGCCCTTTTAGAAGTCAAGCCTACCTCGTCTTATTTCAACATTATCAATGAAACCAAGACTAAAACATCATCTGCCGGAAAATTTTCCGTCATGCGTGATTGGATGAATAATAGTAATGATATTACGGTAAGTGGTAATGTTTCTGCTCGGAGGGTAGATGAAATCAATGTGTATTCGTCACAAGACTTTTTTATGCACACTTTCCTCGATCGCCTGGGCATGCGTTTTACTTTGATGCAGCCTTGGTATAATTTTGCTGAGCTTCAGAAGAATGACTCTTGTCAGTTGGTAGCTGAGTATGAGACTCCTGTGCAGAAAGTATTGCAGCAAATGATGAAAGAAAGTGATAACCTTAATGCTGAGGCTATGTTTACTCGTTTAGGGGTGCATTCATCAGGGAAGAATCATGTTACAGCCGAGGAGGGTGTTGAGGCCATAAAAGATGTTATCAAGACTATGAATTTGAATCCTGATGATTATCGCATTGCCGATGGTTGTGGTTTATCCATGTATGATTATATATCACCGGATTTGCTGGTAGCTTTTCTAAGGTATGCCTACAATAATGACCAAATCTTTCCACTCCTTTTTCGTTCGTTACCTGTAGCTGGGATGGATGGCACTTTGAAGAACCGTATGCGTAAGGGTTCCCCTGCTTATCAGCAAGTCTATGCAAAAACAGGTTCATATACAGGCATCAGTACATTGGCTGGCTATTTAGAAACCAATAGTAAGCGCTATTTGGCTTTTGCCATCATGAACCAAAATCAGTTGAAAGCCAGTGAGGCTCGAGCTTTGCAGGATGCTATTTGTGAATTGCTGGTGAAAGAGTGATGTTAAAAAAGAAGATAA
>JAIKZS010000079.1 GCA_024682035.1 Bacteroidaceae bacterium | reverse complement strand
GGGAACAACAAGATGTAACCTTTGATCCATTTATTTGATGTTTTTTTTGATGAATAGATTCAATAAACATATTAACTATATTTGCTTGATTGTGCTCACATTGTTTGCATTGTCGTGTGAACGTGACACCTGGCTTACTGGCATGGAGTCGCAAGGTTCAGGCGACCCTGTGAATGTGTTACTTTCATTTGAGGTGCCACAAGCTGATGAAGTAACGGTCACCCGTACGATGAGTGAACAAGAGG
This sequence comes from Bacteroidaceae bacterium, assembly GCA_024682035.1. GTDB lineage: Bacteria > Bacteroidota > Bacteroidia > Bacteroidales > Bacteroidaceae > Bacteroides. The sequence goes on along the minus strand of JAIKZS010000079.1, from coordinate 2,249 downwards.
AGCATAATATCAGAGACTTATATGTGCTGATTTTTGATGCCGAAAATGGATCGTTGGTTTCCAGACAGTATTTTGATGAAAATGCGTTGAATGTGACAAAGGTAAATCATTACAATGGAGATTGGAAATCGGTCTTGGACGATAATCCTAATTCTACGCATGGCACTGTAATGGCTAAGGCTTTGGAAAAAAATTGTCTGATTTTTGCTGTTGCCAATGTGAAAGGCGATGACAGTGAAGTTGGTGATGCGGATCAAATCAAAGCTATTATAAACAATGGAGCATCTTCTACCGAGAAATCACTTACTTCTATTTCTAATCTAAATGAATTTTATCAGTTACAAGCTCATTTGAAAGACGATATTTCATTGGGGCGCGACAATTCTCATTTGCTGATGAGTGGTGTCTTTGTGCCAAAAGATCGATATAAACCCACCAATTATGATGCTTATACTAATAAATACCAGCAAGGCGTGGCTGGCTTGGTGGATATTGGGCAGACATATATTGCGGCGGAATTGAAAGACGAGAATGGCAACGTTGACTTGACCAAAGCTGGAGTGATACGTTTGCGTCGTTTGGCTTCTCATATAAAGTTTAATATTTCTGTGAATGGGGATATTAATGGAAACGGGACGATAGATGATGCAGAGAAAGTGTTTATTGATTTCAAACCCGAATCGTGGCGTGTGTTGAATATGCCTAAGAATAGTTACCTGATGGATCAAGGCAACGAGAAACACAAGATTACAGGAGAAGATAATTTCTCAAATCCTGAGGCGCAAAAATCTATGATTCATGCTGATGGTACATATCAGTTCGATTTCTATATGTACGAGAATTTCAAGGAAGCACGTGATATTCATGACATAAATGCTACTACTGCTGCTGGTTATCCTTTGTGGAGTGAAATGTTAACTGAAAATAAGGAAATCGTTACTAACTATTATCAGCCTGAATTTGGTAACTCTGTAACTGATATTGATACAAGCAGCGGTAATTCTAAAAAACTTGCGTCGTTGTATAACAATGATGCACATGCTTTCAAGTATGCTAAGCGTGAGTTGGCTTTGAAAGACAACGATGGTACTTATATTATAAGTGCTGATGGTACCACCAAGCAGTTTGTGTATGTGGAACCCAATGCTACCTATGTGGAGATTAAAGGGAGGCTTCGTTTCAATGCTGATAATTTCAAGTTAACTGATTTGATTAAAAGAGGCGGTGTAGATCGGACCACCACACAAGCCATTAAGGATGGTTATGCTGATGTAACCTATTTGGTACACTTGGGATATGCCAGGAAAATGAGCATCAAGGATGAAATTCAAGGAACAGGCATTGAGTCGGATGACTACAAAATGGCTGATTTTAATTCCTTACGTAATACGGAATATACTTATAATATTGAAATCCGTGGCGTGAATTCTATCTTTACACAAGTGGTGACTGAAAGTCCTGATGACACTGATAAACGAGAGTCGGCCAAATTGCAGACTGGGGCTTCTGGCTTTATCGGTATGGCATCACAAGATGTCTATAATACCGATGCTCATTTCAATACGTTTAATATTTTCTTGGATATTGACCATTTGGATAAAGAAAAATTCTATTTTGAAATCAATACGCCATGGACTGTGATTAAGTCTACTGACATTACCGATGCTGAATACAATAATAGTAATTCGAAGCATTACAAATTTAATGCTGACTTTACTTGGATTAAGGTGAGAAGAAATTATGACCAGACAAAGGGTGATAATGAAAACTTTATTTCCTATGTTGGTAACAACCATAGGAGCTTGATGCCATATTATAAGGAGCAAAAGACAGGTGTGACTGACGCAGATTATGAGAGCAGCTATCATTTTAAAGCGAATCCATTGATTGATTTGTATCAACTGCAAAAAGAACTGGAGGTCTTGTCAAATGGAGGTCTTCCAATTACCATTAAAAGCGGTAGCACCGTTACTGCCTATACAGCAAAACTTGAAACAGAATCAGTGGGTGGTAGCGTCGTGAAAGTGCTTAATTATTATGATGCAGATAATAATAAGGCGGGAACATTGACTGGGTTGTTCTATACTGTTTATTTAGATGAGTATTATTACAATACTAAACCTGTAGGGGCATCTTGGAATGTTCCATATTGGCATGAGTTTGTAAATACACCTGCCCGTTATGTGAGCTTTGGTACTAGAACTGCGGGCAACTCTGCTACTACATTTGACCAAGAGAGCAGCATGCTT
>JAIKZS010000053.1 GCA_024682035.1 Bacteroidaceae bacterium | reverse complement strand
CATCTACAGAATCAAAAGAACAATCAACCAATATATGAGTAATGTCTATCTAAAATCAGGCAAGGAAGAATCGCTTAAGCGCTTTCATCCTTGGGTGTTTTCTGGTGCCATCAGTCGCATTGAGGGCAAAATACAGGAAGGCGACCTTGTAGATATTTTCACCTCCAAACAAGAATTTATTGCCAGGGGGCACTACCAGGTGGGTAGCATCATGGTGCGTGTACTTACGTTTGATGAGCACGAAGCTATCGACGAGCGTTTCTGGCAACATCGTTTGCAAGAGGCTTACCAGAAGCGCGTAGCCATCGGCATCGCCCAACGGACTGACAATGATACGTATCGACTGGTGCACGGCGAGGGGGATAACCTGCCCGGATTGGTGATTGACATTTATGGGCATACAGCCGTGATGCAGGCTCATTCGGCTGGCATGCACTTTCAACGTATGGAGATTGCCCAGGCATTGATGAGTGTCATGGATGGCAAGATTGAGCATGTTTATTATAAGTCGGACACTACCCTGCCCTACAAAGCCGAACTGGGACAGGAGAATGGGTTCCTCATAGGTGGTAGTAAGGAAAACATTGCTACTGAATATGGCTTGAAGTTCCACATTGACTGGCTAAAGGGACAAAAGACGGGCTTTTTTGTTGATCAACGTGAGAACCGTGCGCTGCTTGAGCGTTACTCGGCTCACCGAAAGGTACTGAATATGTTCTGCTATACGGGCGGGTTTTCTGTGTATGCCCTCCGTGGGGGTGCCCAATTGGTAGATTCTGTGGATAGCTCGGCCAAGGCTATTGAGCTGACTAAGCAGAATGTAGCACTTAACTTTACCGATGATGCCAGGCATCATGCTTTTGCCGAAGATGCTTTCAAGTACTTGGATGAGATGGAGAAATATCAATACGACTTGATCATCCTGGATCCTCCGGCTTTTGCCAAGCACCGTGATGTGTTGCGTAATGCCTTGCTGGGTTACCGACGCCTCAATGCCAAGGCTTTTGAGAAAATTAGTCATGGTGGCATTCTGTTCACCTTCTCTTGCTCTCAAGCCGTCAACAAAGACCAGTTCCGTACCTCTGTGTTCTCGGCAGCTGCTCAGTCAGGGCGCAAGGTAAGTATCTTGCATCAGTTGACACAACCAGCCGACCACCCTGTTAGTATTTATCACCCCGAAGGTGAATACCTCAAAGGATTGGTTTTGTACGTAGAGTAAGTAAATTTAGCTAAAATAGGATTAGAAATATTAAGCAATGTTAAATATATGCAGATTTTAGTTGTTTTATATGCTCAATAACATAAAAACGACTACCTTTGCAGTAAAGTTTTTCATGGTATTAGATTTAAGGTTTTCTAAGATTGGGTGTCTGTGATAGATACCCTTCTTTTTTTGTCTCTTTTTTAAAGCACTCCTTATATAGTTGCATTATCTTTAGATAAAATAAGCTGCCTCTCAACATAAAAAATATGCAAGCATATTTTGTTCTGTTTTCGAGTTGCATTATCTTTGCATAATCAAAAAAAGGAAAAAAGATGAATCTAAAAATACGACTTATCATCATGAACTTCCTGCAGTTTGCCGTGTGGGGAGCCTATCTTACATCCATGGGTAGCTTTTTGGCCAATGCCAATCAAGGAGCATACATTGGCGCTTTCTATGCGATGCAAGGTATCACAAGTATATTCATGCCAGCACTAATTGGAATGGCGGCAGACCGTTGGATTCCGGCACAGAAAATGATGGGCATTTGCCACCTGGTTTCCAGTACTTTCATGCTTGTGATGGCGTATTATGCAATGCAGATGGGTACCGAAGCCAATATTGCCATTTTGCTGAGCTTATTCACAGGTGGTATAGGTTTTTACATGCCTTCGCTTTCACTCTCTTATTCCGTGGCATATAACGCGTTAGAGAAAGAAGGATTGGATACCATCACAACTTTTCCACCCATCCGTATCTTTGGTACGATAGGATTCATCTGTACTATGCTGTTTGTTGATGTTCTGGGGTTCCAGACCAGTGCCATGCAGTTTATCGTATCAGGCATACTGGGCATCATCTTGGGCTTCTATGCTATGACGCTTACGGAATGTCCTGTCAATAAAGGAACAAAGAAATCATTAGCCGATATCTTTGGCCTCAAGGCTTTTTCTTTATTCAAAGACCGTACCATGGCCAGCTTCTTCATTTTCTCCATGTTGCTGGGTGTTGCCTTACAGTTGAGCAATAGTTATGCCAACCCATTCATCACTAGTTTTCAGGGTGATCCTGCATTTGCAGATACCTTTGGTGCTAACCATGCCAATGCTTTGATATCATTGTCACAAATTTCTGAAACCTTCTGCATCTTGCTCATCCCATTCTTTATGAAACGACTGGGCATCAAGAAGGTGATGTTGTTGGCTATGTTGGCTTGGGTGTTCCGTTTTGGCTTGTTTGGAGCCGGTAATCCTGGTGGAGGTGTTTGGATGTTTATCGCTTCTATGATTGTATATGGTGTGGCATTCGACTTCTTTAATGTGTCGGGCTCTTTATTTGTCAACCAAACTACCGACAAGAGTATGCGTAGCAGTGCACAAGGCTTGTTCATGTTGATGACCAATGGCATTGGTGCCACTATAGGTACTTTAGGCGCACAAAACATAGTGAACTATTATACTGATAATATCGATGGCAGAATGGTGGGAGATTGGACCTCAGTGTGGTTCATCTTTGCAGCTTATTCACTGGTCATCGCCATTTTATTTGCTATCTTCTTCAAGTACAATTACGAACCTAATAAGAAAGGAGCCAAATAATTGAGCATGAAAAATGAGAAAGTACAACTTCTGTTAGAAAGTATCAATGACATACCTAATGACGTTAACAACTATAGAGTTACGCTGAGAACCATAGACACTCATGACGTCTTAAGCATCGTTATTGGGGCTTACGAAGGTCATGCCATCTATGTGGGTGCAAAGGGCATACAACAACATCGCCCTATGACTCACGATCTCTTTGCAGGGGTTATGAACGCTATGCAGGTCAAGTTGTGGAGGGTGGTCATCTACAAGGTCGATCAGGGTGTTTACTACTCATACATCTATTTCCAGAAGGGCAATGGCGTCATGAGAGTGGATGCTCGTACCAGTGATGCTTTGGCCATGGCCACTCGCATGAATGCTCCTATCTTTACATATAAAGAGTTATTGGACAATGCATTGATAGGGAAAGACTATGTGATGCGTGTGGAAGAAGATCTGGAAGAGTTCAAGGAGCTGAAGGTGGTGAATCCTAGTGCCGATGCGTTGAAGGAGCAACTGGATGAAGCCGTCAAGAACGAGGAATACGAGAAAGCTGCCGTATTGCGCGATCAGCTCAAGCAAATGGGCCATCAATAATCATTTACATCATGCACGTTTTTTATACACCTGACATTGATCACTCGTTGGAACTGCCTGAAGAAGAGGCGTCTCATGCGGTGCGTGTGTTGCGTTTGCAACCTGGTGACGAGGTGATGCTCACCGATGGCAATGGCTATTTCTACCGTGCCGAGATCAGTGTAGCAAATAAAAAACAGTGCCTAGTGAATGTTTTGGAGAAACAATATCAGGAGCCATTATGGAAGAACCACATTCATTTGGCCGTGGCGCCTACCAAGAATATGGATCGTATGGAGTGGTTAGCAGAAAAGGCTACCGAGATTGGTTGGGATGAGCTGACTTTCCTGGATTGCCGTTATTCTGAGCGCAAGGTGGTGAAGACGGAACGCATCGAGAAAATTCTAGTCTCCGCCATTAAGCAGTCGCTCAAGGCTCGGTTACCATTGTTGCATGGCATGACTGATTTCTCTGAATTTGTGAGTCGGCCTTTCTCTGGTCAGAAGTTCATCGCGCATTGTTATAAGAATGAGCGTCAGGAGCTGAAAGATGTGCTTCGTCCTGGCGATGATGCCGTTGTTTTGATTGGTCCTGAAGGTGATTTTAGTGAGGAGGAGGTGGCGATTGCTCTTTCCCATGGCTTTGTTCCTATTAGTTTAGGGCCATCTCGCCTTCGTACGGAAACGGCAGCTCTTGTGGCGTGCCACACCATTAACCTATTTAATTATTAAAACAATCAATTTGTGTATGTATGCACAGAAGTACCCTGAGCAGCAGGCAGATAATTAATCCCCCACCAACACATTTGTAACAACACAAAAGCAATGAGCAACATCCAAAGCGACAAACGAGGACTATGCTTTGGCATCAACCGATAATGGATATACGCCAAATAAGCAAACCAAGTAATAGCTGCCCAAGTCTCCTTCGGATCCCAAGCCCAATAATGCCCCCAAGCCTCTTTGGCCCACAATGCGCCAAACAACATGCCGAAAGTCATGAACGAAAGACCAACATACACTAGGTTGTCACAAATAGCCATCTCCACTGATTGAGCACTCAACATCTCCGAATGATCATTAGAAATAGTTGGACCGTGTACTAACTTACCATGCTCTACCTTCCACTTCCTGAAGAACAACAAGTAAATCGCCATGACTGTAGCTGCGCCAAGCAGGGCATAAGCAAACATATACACAATTACATGAGGTGCAAACCAAGGACTCTGCAAAGCTGGCATCAGCGTTTTATTATGTATCTCTGGCTTAAACAGATTTACACAAATGAACACAATGGCCAACAAAGTAGAAAAGCTCAATATCCATTTATATTTCCACCTGCCATATACAATAATGCCAGCCAATGGCAAGAAGAAACTATACCAAAGACGCGTCTCACCCATGGTACGAAGCGGTGGACGCTCTAATGATATCCACATAGAAACGATGAACGACAAGAAAACCAACAATCCGGCTATGGTAGCCATGTAAGTAGTTTTTGTCCTACCCTTCCATGCCTCATACGCACCTATTATCCAAAAAATAACCGCCACCAGGGCAAACCATATAAAGCTACTCCAAGTCATTCTTTCTTCCTTTGTGCTGTAAACAACATAATCACTGCTCCAGCTAACATTAAATAAATACCAAAATAAACATAGGGAAGCCAAGGATCGTGTACCAGTTCTAACACACTGATTTCGCTCCACTTGCCCCTCGTACTATCATAGCTGAGTTGGTAAATCTTCCACCCACTCAAGCTATAAGGCTGATTTACAAGAATCTCCGTTTCAATACGTTTGCCACTCTTTGTCAGGATTTCCACTTGTGAACGATAACGTTGTGGTTCACGCTCTGCCATTATAATGTATTGGTGTTGCGTCACCTTCAACAATTGATAGGGGAACATATAGCTACCAGAGGTGATCCATCCCTCAACGCTACGGGCGCCATCTACCGTGGTGGCCTTCACATACAGGGCCGTCAATGCACCAGACTGGTGCCACTCCTCATAATAAGTTGAGTCGGCCGTCATAATGGGTTGCGCCTCATCAAGCACCTCTAACACTTCCACTTTCCATCCTTGCAAGGTTCCACCCTGATATTCATCATCAATCAG
>JAIKZS010000037.1 GCA_024682035.1 Bacteroidaceae bacterium | reverse complement strand
AAAGTTCGTTGCCTTTACAGGGTAAAAGCTGTCAAGATTTAATTAATAATGAATATACGCAAACTACTATTATTATTCATTTTTCTGCCGACTATGATGTTGGCACAAATTAATACTGACCGAGTAATGGCTATTGCTCGGAATGCTTTGTATTTCGAAGATTATGTGTTATCTATCCAATACTTTAATCAAGTAGTAAGTGCAAAGCCTTATCTTTATGAGCCCTATTTTTACAGGGGAATGGCCAAATTCTACCTAGACGATTATGTTGGAGCCGAAAAAGATTGTAATCAAGCCATTGAGAGAAATCCTTTTGTTGTTGGTGCTTATCAGATTAGAGGCTTATCTCGTATCCGCCAGCAAAAATATGTAGAAGCTATTCAAGACTATACAACTGCTTTACGCATTGATCCTGAGAATATTGTACTCTGGCATAATTTGTCACTTTGCCATTTACAACAAAAAGATTATGATAAGGCAAAAGATGACCTTAATCGATTATTGGAGGTATCACCACGCTATGCTACGGCCTATCTGATGAGGGGCGAGGTGTTACTTAACGAGAAAGATACTGTTCAGGCCTTAAAAGATTATGATAAAGCCATTGAATTAGAGAAGTTTGAACCTGGCGGTTGGAGCGCCCGAGCCCTTGTCAAACTCAAGCAAGAGAAATACCAAGAAGCTGAAGAAGATTTGAATCAGGCGATTCGTCTGAGTGTTAGAAATGCAGGGTACTATATTAACAGAGCTTTGGCTCGTTTCCATCAGAATAATTTGCGTGGTGCCATGAGTGACTATGATTTGGCTTTAGACATTGAGCCAGGTAACTTTATGGGTCACTATAACCGTGGATTGCTGCGCGCGCAAGTGGGTGACGATAACAGGGCTATAGAGGATTTTGACTTTGTCCTGGGAATTGATCCTGATGATATGATGGCTACGTATAACCGAGGGCTACTAAGGGCGCAAACAGGTGACTATAGAGGGGCTATCATGGACTTTTCCAGAGTGCTCTCTGTCTATCCTGAATTTACGGCAGGTTATTACCAGCGTGCCGAGGCCAGGAAAAAAATAGGTGATTCGCGTGGGGCCCAACAAGATGAATTTGCTATAATGCGAGCACAGATTGATAGACTTAATCAACAGTCATCCAATAAACAGCCACAAGATACCATTACTTCGACTGCTACAGCTGATGAAGAAGATGCAGCTACTACTACTCGTAAGCGAAGTGATAAAAATGTTGAAAACTATCATAAATTGGTCATCGCTGACGATACTGAGATGAATCGTACCTATGCGAATGACAACAGGGGTAGGGTGCAAGATCGTAATGTGAACATTAAACCCGAAGGCTTATTCGTTTTTTCTTTCTATGAAAAAGCAACAGATTTGAAGCGAACGTTGCATTTCTATCGTTACGTAGATGAACTCAATCACAATAAAACATTCTCTCGTGATTTGTTGATTACTAATAATGAAGCACCTTTGAGTGCCGATCAGGTGAACTTACATTTTTCACTTATCGATCAGCATAGTGCCGATATTGTGGTCAACGAAAATGATCCGATGAAGCGATTCATGCGTGGATTAGATTTCTATCTTGTGCAGGATTTCTCAAATGCAATGAATGATTTCACTCAATGTATTTTGGTTGATGAATCATTCTTTCCTGCCTATTTTATGAGGGCTATTGTACGCTTTAAACAATTTGAATATCAAATGGCTGAAAACCAGGCCCAACAGCCTGTAGCTCCGGCGTTAGGCCAATTAAGGGTAGATAAGGTGGAAACCATGGACTATACCCTTATACGCAGGGATCTCGATAAAGTGATAGACTTGGTGCCCGACTTTGTATATGGCTATTACAACCGTGCTTGTTTACTTACTCAGATGAAAGAATATCGTTCGGCAATATCGGACTACGACAAAGCACTTCAGATGAAGCCTGATTTTGCTGAAGCCTATTATAACCGTGGTCTTACTAATATTTTTTTAGGTAATAATCGTCAGGGAATCGCCGATTTGAGTAAGGCAGGTGAGTTGGGAATCGCTTCTGCATACAATGTCATCAAGCGTTTTACTGAATAGATTATAGCTATCAGTCCTCCTTTTGTTACAGGAAAAAGTGTTTTATAAAAGATTTTCTTAGTTTTTTGCATATGTTCTTTTAAAGAGGCATAAAAATAAGCTATCTTATTTTGTTCAACAATCGTTTTTTTCGTAACTTTGCCGTTCAATTACATTGAATAATAAGATTATTGAGATATATGATTAAGATTACATTCCCCGATGGCTCTGTACGTGAGTACGAAAGCGGAGTTACCGGTTTTCAGATTGCTGAGAGCATCAGCTCTCGATTGGCACAGGATGTATTGTCTTGTGGCGTTAATGGCGAAACATATGATTTGAATCGTCCTATTGATGAAGATGCCAAAGTGGTACTTTACAAGTGGGATGATGAGGAAGGAAAACATACCTTCTGGCATACCAGTGCCCATTTGTTGGCAGAAGCTTTACAGGAGCTTTATCCTGGCATACAATTCGGTTTTGGTCCGGCAATAGAAAACGGTTTCTTCTATGATGTTATGCCTAAAGATGGTGTTGTGATCAAGGAAGGTGATTTGCCAACAATCGAAAAGAAAATGCAAGAATTAGCTTCAAAGAAAGAAGCACTTGTACGTCGTGAGGTTTCCAAAGCCGATGCTCTTAAGCAGTTCAATGCTGATGGTCAGCTGTATAAGTGTGAACACATTGAGCAAGATCTTGAAGATGGAACCATCTCTACCTATACACAAGGTGCATTTACCGATTTGTGCCGTGGTCCGCATTTGATGAATACCGGTGCTATAAAAGCGATTAAATTAACCAGTGTATCAGCTGCTTTTTGGCGTGGAGATGCCAATCGCGAACAGATGACCCGTATCTATGGTATTTCATTCCCCAAGAAGAAACTGCTTGATGAATATTTGGTTATGTTGGAAGAAGCCAAGAAACGCGATCATCGTAAGATTGGTAAAGAGATGGATCTCTTTATGTTCTCAGAAACAGTAGGTAAAGGTCTTCCTATGTGGTTACCAAAGGGAGCAGCATTACGCCTACGTCTTCAGGAGTTCCTGCGTCGTATCCAGTCTCGCTACGACTACCAAGAAGTAATCACCCCACCTATCGGCAATAAATTATTGTATATCACTTCTGGTCACTATGCACATTATGGCAAGGATTCATTCCAGCCAATCCATACGCCAGAGGAAGGTGAGGAATACTTCCTGAAACCAATGAACTGCCCTCACCACTGTATGATTTATAGAAATACACCTCGTTCCTACAAGGACCTGCCTTTGCGTATCGCTGAATTTGGTACAGTTTGCCGCTATGAGCAGAGTGGTGAGCTGCACGGATTAACACGTGTACGCAGCTTTACACAAGATGATGCCCACATCTTCTGTCGTCCTGATCAAGTGAAAGATGAGTTCTTGCGAGTTATGGACATTATCTCTATCGTATTCAAATCAATGGATTTCCACAACTTTGAAGCACAGATTTCCTTGCGTGACCCTAATGATCACGAGAAATATATGGGCTCTGATGAAAATTGGGAGCGTGCAGAACGTGCCATTGTGGAGGCTTGTCAAGAGAAGGGTTTGCCTGCTAAGATAGAATACGGAGAGGCTGCTTTCTATGGTCCAAAGCTCGACTTTATGGTGAAAGATGCAATCGGACGCCGTTGGCAATTGGGTACCATTCAGGTAGATTACAACCTGCCAGAGCGCTTTGAGTTGGAATATACAGGCGCTGATAACCTTAAGCACCGTCCTGTGATGATTCACCGAGCACCATTTGGTTCAATGGAACGATTTGTTGCAGTGCTCATTGAACATACTGCTGGTAAGTTCCCATTATGGCTTACTCCAGATCAGGTGGCAATTTTGCCTATTAGTGAGAAGTTCAATGGCTATGCTACTGAAGTACAAAAGTATCTGAAGCGATTAGATATTCGTGCTCTGGTAGATGATCGAAACGAAAAGATAGGTCGCAAGATTCGCGATAATGAACTGAAACGCATTCCATACATGCTGATTGTTGGTGAAAAAGAAGCTGAAAATGGTGAGGTTTCTATAAGAAAACAAGGATTTGGTGACCAAGGAACAATGAAATTTGAAGATTTTGCTAAAAAAATTAGCGAAGAAGTTCAAAATATGATAAATAAGTGGTAACTTTGCCCCGCGTTTTTTTAGAAATAGTTGTTTTTTTAATTGAATGAAAGACGATAATAAGAATCAATATCGCATTAACGGCCAAATCAGAGCCAAGGAAGTCCGCATTGTTGGTGACAACATAGAGTCGAAAGTATATCCTATCGCTCAGGCTTTACGCATTGCCGAAGAGCATGAAGCCGATTTGGTAGAGATTTCACCTACCGCCCAACCACCAGTTTGTCGAGTAATAGAGTATTCGAAATTCCTCTATCAGCAAAAGAAACGCCAGAAGGAAATGAAAGCCAAGCAGGTGAAGACTGAAGTTAAGGAAATTCGTTTTGGTCCCCAGACAGATGACCATGATTTCAATTTTAAAAAGAATCACGCCATTTCTTTCCTGAAAGACGGAAACAAAGTGCGTGCATATGTTTATTTTAAAGGCCGTTCCATTCTTTTCAAAGAACAAGGTGAGGTACTTTTGTTACGTTTTGCCAACGACCTTGAAGAATATGCTAAGGTTGAGATGATGCCAGTTTTGGAAAAAAAGAAGATGACCATTGTACTGGCTCCCAAAAAGGAAATCATTAAAAAGAAGAATGATTCTAAAAGCGTGCAACCAAAGCCCCAGAAGCCTGTAGCTTCTACTATGGCTAATGAAACAGAAAATGAGTAACGCCATAGGTATAGTGCGTTACCATATATATTAATTAAATAAATTTAAACAGTAAGATGCCAAAGATTAAGACTAACTCCGGTTCTAAAAAAAGATTCGTTCTTACCGGAACAGGTAAAATTAAAAGACAGCATGCTTATCATAGTCATATCCTGACTAAGAAGACTAAGAAGCAGAAGAGAAACTTGTGTTACTCAACCATCCTCGACGGTACTAACGTTCGTCAGGTAAAAGAGCTGCTCGCTATCAGATAAGTCGTGCAAGAGAAATTTAGTTATTAACCGAATGCTTTAGCCGTAAAGACCATAGCGATAGGCTGTGGCGCTAACATTCAAAAAACAAAAAACTATGCCAAGATCAGTAAATCATGTTGCTTCTAGAGCAAAGAGAAAGAAAATTTTGAAGTTAACCAGAGGTTACTTTGGTGCAAGAAAAAACGTTTGGACCGTAGCCAAGAATACTTGGGAGAAAGGTCTGTTATATGCATTCCGTGACCGTAAAGCTAATAAGCGTAATTTCCGTGCCCTGTGGATTCAGCGTATCAATGCTGCCGCTCGTTTGGAAGGTATGTCTTATTCAAAGCTGATGGGCGCTTTGCATAAAGCTGGTATTGAAATCAACCGTAAGGTGTTGGCAGACTTAGCAGTTTACCATCCAGAGGCTTTCAAAGCTATTGTGGAGAAGGCTAAAGCTGCTTAACCAGTTGAACTAGAGAATATTGGGTTGTATAGGCAAGCTCTTTTTAAGAGCTTGCCTTTTTGTTTTGTCAAACATCGTTATTATGGGCGCAGAAATTTTTTTCAAGGTTTATTTGCATATTAGCTCCCAAAGTCTTAAATTTGTAAACAGATGATGAGTATAACAAGCCGCATTGATGCGATCGGGAAACTCATCAATTATAAAAGAAATACCGAGACAAGCTCCGTATCCCAATGGCGGGCCACGCCTGAAAGGGTAACTATAAGTCGGTGGATTACAAAGGGATTGGGCTCTCAAATCATGTCATTCGGAGTTTCATCTTCATCAACAATTCAGTGCGGCTTCCTTATATGGGCAGGTGTCTTTATGTATAGAGATACCTGCTTTTTTGTGGCGGATAATAATTAATTGAAACAATGAAAATAAGTTTTATGAGTCTGGCCAGTGGTAGTAGTGGTAATTGCTACTATTTAGGTACTGACACATACGGTGTACTTATCGATGCAGGAATAGGTATACGCACCATTAAAAAGCGGTTAAAAGATGTGGGCATTCCAATGGAGCACATCGTAGCTGTATTTGTGACACACGACCATGCAGATCATATTAAATCGATAGGCGTGTTGGGCGAAAACCTTTTCTTGCCTATTTATGCTACCTCGCAGACTCATATTGGCATCAATAATAGTTATTGCATGACGCAAAAATTGGGTATTAGCGCTAAAAAGCTTGAGAAGTACCAACCCATGCAATTGCGTGATTTTACCATCGAATCTTTCGAGGTGCCCCATGATGGTACTGATAATGTAGGCTATTGCATTGAAGCGGATGGTAAAACCTTCTGCTTTATTACCGATTTAGGCGAGATAACACCTACAGTTGAAAAATATGTTCTCCGGGCAAACTATTTGATCATAGAAGCCAACTACGATGCTGAGATGTTGAAAATGGGCCCTTATCCAGCATATTTAAAAGGGCGCATAGCCAGTAAAAGGGGCCACATGTGTAACGCCGATACAGCTGACTTTCTGGCTACCCATTGGCAACCTCATTTGCACAATATATGGCTGTGCCATCTCAGCAAAGATAACAATCATCCTGATTTGGCTTATAAAACGGTAGAATTGCGCTTGAAACAGGCTGGCATTCTGGTAGGTAGAGATGTTGAGCTAATTACATTGAAACGTTCTGCTCCCACAGAGCTTTATACTTTCGAGTAATCTTTTTCGCAAAATGATAAAAAAAATCAAAAGAAAGTTTTGTAGATACCAAAAAAACTCATACCTTTGCAACCGCAATTAAGACTGATGCACCCTTAGCTCAGTTGGTAGAGCACCTGACTCTTAATCAGGGTGTCCAGGGTTCGAGCCCCTGAGGGTGTACAAAAATAGGTTCTCGTTTTAATTTGGTGGAATCGTCTAAGGGCTAGGACACATGCCTCTCACGCATGTAATCGGGGTTCGAATCCCCGCTCCACTACGAAAATATCTCTAAATCATAAATTTAGAGATATTTTTTTATATTCCCATGCATTCCCGATAAAAATCAAGTGTTTCGTAAATAAGGCTCTGACTTGCCGTTTGATTCAGACGCACTTCGCCAACATCATTTAGTAAAGTGAAGTTAATGACACCACCTACATTTTTCTTGTCGTGCTGCATAAACTTATATAATTGTGGATAGTCGTCGCAGGTAAAAACAAAGGTACCATAGTTTTCGTGGATAAAGTGAATGACCTTTCTCATTACTTCCTTAGGAAAATGCACATTTACATGTGACAGATATAGTTCGCACACTAAGCCCCAGGCAACCGCGTATCCATGAAGAATGGGGCGTTGCTGACTCAAGGCCAGTGATTCGAAGGCATGCCCAACCGTATGGCCCAAGTTCAATGCTTTTCTAATGCCTTGTTCTTTCGGATCTTTTTGCACAATATCTTCTTTTACGCTTACTGACTGGCCCACCAACTGTTTCAACAGCGCATAGTCAATGTCAGCCGTGTCAAAGGCCAGTAGTTGGTTCAGTGTTTCGAAATTACTAATCAAACCATGCTTCAACATCTCAGCATAGCCTGAATATAAATTGTGTTCATCCAGTGTTCGTAGAAAATCCGTCTCCAGCAAAACCCTGAAAGCAGGTTGGAAAACTCCAATCTCATTTTTCAATCCGTTGAAGTTGATGGCCGTTTTGCCACCTACCGCTGCATCCACCATTGCCAGAAGGGTAGTGGGTATGTTAATGTACTTGATGCCTCGCTTGAACGTAGAAGCTGCAAAACCACCCAAGTCAGTCACCATGCCACCACCCAGACAAATCATAAGTGAGTGACGTGTAGCTCCACCATCGCTCAAAGCCTGCCATACATTTGTCAGCGTTTCCAGATTTTTGTTAACATCGCCTGCACCAATTGTAATTAGGTGGGCTTTAACCATTATCTCCATGCCTTGTAACAAAGGCAAGCACAAAGCTTTTGTGTTTTCGTCTGTAAGCACAAACAACACATCAGGCGCACAAAGATTAACAGCTTCTGATAACTCGTTTTGAAAATCCTGACAAAGAATGACTCCTGTATTGTCCATAATCAGTGGTTTTATGATATTTTTAGACTGCAAAGATAAAACTTATCTATAAATGGTGTATCTTTGTGGACGAAAAAACTTAAAATATTTTAAATATTGGGTGGTGTCATTAAACTTATTTGGCAAACTGATGTCATAAAGCCGTATTTATTAACAATTGTAGTATTTAAATGAAAAGGCTATTATTCTACTTCTTTATGTCAATGCTGGTAGTTACATCAGCTATTGCACAAACACGAAACATTACAGTCAAGGGTAAAGTACTTGATAAAGATTCTGGTGATCCTATCGTACAAGCTACTGTTCAGATGCTTACCATGCCCGATAGTACGTACGTCAATGGGGCTGCAACACTCGACGATGGTTCGTTCGAATTGCCTAAAGTGTCGGCCGGTAAATATGTCATGAAAATTTCTTTCATTGGCTACAAGAACCTATTCAAGGACTTGACACTCACCAATAACAGGCCCAATGTTGATGTGGGTACGCAGAAGATGGAGCTTGATGCAATTGCCTTGCGCGAGGCCGTGGTTACTGCTATGGCTGCGCAGGTGCAGGTGGTAGAAGATACCTTGTTATTTAATGCCAGTGCTTACCGTACTCCCGAAGGTGCCATGCTGGAAGAGCTCGTGAAGAAGTTGCCAGGGGCTGAAATCGATGAATCGGGTAACATCAAGATCAATGGTAAGGATATCAAGAAGCTCATGGTGAATGGTAAGGAATTCTTTGGTGGCGACGTGCAGACGGGCCTCAAGAACCTGCCAGTAGATATGGTGGAGAACTTGAAGACTTACGATAAACAGTCGGATATGGCTCGAGTAACGGGCATTGAAGACGGTGAGGAGGAGACGGTGCTCGACTTGACGGTGAAGAAGAATATGAACCAAGGTTTATTTGGCAATATCGACCTGGGGGTCGGTACCGAAAAGCGCTACACTAGTCGTGCCATGATGAACTACTTTAATGGTA
Organism: Bacteroidaceae bacterium; assembly: GCA_024682035.1. Lineage (GTDB taxonomy): Bacteria > Bacteroidota > Bacteroidia > Bacteroidales > Bacteroidaceae > Bacteroides. The sequence continues at coordinate 42,400 of JAIKZS010000037.1, read as the reverse complement.
CCTCACAGATTTCACTTATTACCGGTGCCAACAATGTCAACGACCGGGGCTTCTCCGGTGGTGGCGGAGGAGGTGGCATGCGCTTTGGAGGCGGCAACGGTCTTACAGCCACCAAGACAGCGGGTATTAGTTTTGCTACCGAAACCGACAAGTTAGAACTGGGTGGTAGCATCCGTTATAACTGGCGTGATAATGACGTGGTGAATATTAGCTCACAAGAAAACTTCCTATCTGACGGTACCAGCTCGTTCATGAACAGCAATTCTATGAGCCGCAATAAGAACTATCAGTGGAACGGCAATGTACGCTTGGAGTGGAAGCCTAATGACAAGACCAACATCTTGTTCCGTCCAACTTTGACGTTCGGCAAAACTAATAACGGTTCTGATTCTGAGTCGGGAACCTTCAGTAGTGACCCTTATAAGGTGGTTGATAACCCTAATGAGTATCTGAGCTTTGACATACTCGATGATTCTGACCCACTGAAAGCCATCCGTCGGAATCTTACTGCAAGTTCCAATATGACCAAGCAAAACCAGCTTTCCATCAACAGTACTTTGCAGGTGAACCGCAAACTGAGCGACAATGGTAGGAATATCACCCTTCGTGGTCAGTTCCGCTATGGTGACAATGATAATGATCAGTACATCCAGTCAATTACGCGTTACTATCAGCTGGTCAGTGTATTGGGAGGTGACTCTACTTTAATTCGCAATCAGTTCATCGCATCACCCACCAAGAATACTACTTATTCAGCCCAGCTTACCTATAGCGAACCAATTGCCCAGAACACTTTCCTGCAATTTAGCTATGAGTTCCAGTATGGTTTGAATAAGAATGATCGCAAAACTTATAACTTGAATGATTTCGCATGGGCATTAGGCGACAACCTGCCTATGGGTTATATGAATGCTGAGGTTGATAGCTTGAGTAAATATGCAGAATATCGTTATTATAACCATGATGCATCCATTACTTTGCGTTTCAATCGTGAGAAATATCAGCTCAGTGCTGGTGTGACCTTACAGCCACAACACACCGTACTTTCCTACAAGCGTGGTGACTATATGATTGACACCACCCGTAATGTGTTTAACTTTGCACCTAATGTGGATTTCAGATATCGATTCTCGAAGGTAAGTCAGCTCCGAATTAGGTACCGAGGCAGAAGTTCACAACCCAGCATGGAGAACCTGTTGCCTATCGCCGATTACTCCAATCCTTTGAACATTCAAGTGGGTAATCCTGGTTTGAAGCCGTCGTTCACGCACACCCTCACAATGTTCTATAATACCTATAATGCCGAGAGGCAGCGAGGCATCTCTGCCAACGTTTTCTTTAACGCATCACAGAACAGTATCAGTAATAGTCGTATCTATAACGAGAAGACGGGCGGTTGGACTACTATGCCGAAGAATATCAACGGTAACTGGAATGCGAATGCTATGTTCAACTATAATACGGCTTTGAAAAACCAGAAGTTTACTATTAATTCTTTTACGCAACTGGGCTTTACCAACAATGTGGGTTATTTGACCGACAGTAAGACGCACGTTGAACAGAAGAATACTACCACCAATCTTACATTAGGACAAAGACTGAATGGTGCATATCGTAACGACTGGTTCGAGTTTGGCATTAACGGTGCCATCAATTACAGCATTGAGCGCAACAAATTAAACACTCAGAATAACCAGCAGCCTTACACCTTCTCATTTGGTGCCAATACGCAGTTTACCTTGCCTTGGAACATGACGCTCTCTACCAATATTACCAATCAGGCACGTCGTGGTTATAGCGATAGCAGCATGAACCGTAACGAGCTCATTTGGAATGCACAATTATCACAGACGTTGTTCAAAGGAGCAGCTTCGCTGAGTGTTGAGGCTTACGATATCCTGAAAAAGCAGAGCACCATCATGCGATCTCTGACGGCCAATGGGCGTTCTGTCAACCAATATAATGCCATCAACAGTTATGTCATGGTGCATTTCATCTACCGTCTGAACATCTTTGGTGGTAATAATGCAAGACAAAATAATCGTCAAGGACCTCCGGGAGGCTTTGGCGGAGGTCGTCCTGGCGGCTTCGGAGGCGGTGGCGGCTTCGGAGGTGGCGGTGGACGCCGTTTTTAAAAACTATGGTTCAATGGGCTGAAATAGTAAGAATAATTGCTTCGTGGTCAGTCTATCTGATATACTTAGCCGTGATTATCAGTACCATCTGGGTGGTGGTACTGGAAAATCGCAACCCTGTAAAGACCATCGCCTGGGTATTGGTGCTGGTCTTTATGCCCGTTGTAGGATTGTTTTTCTATATCTTTTTTGGCAGAACCCAAAGGCGTGATCAAATCATCAGCAAACGCACTTATAATAAACTTTTGAAACATCCAGAGACCGAATATCTTTCGCAGATTGACATGGCTCTGCCTGCCGACTATCAGGGCTTGATTTCGCTGTTTCAGAACACCAACCATGCGTTCCCTTACTCCCATAACTATACAAAGATTTTCACCACCGGAGCAGACTGGATAAAGGCCCTGCTTAGCGAATTGCAGTTGGCCGAAGACCATATTCACCTTCAGTCGTATATTTTTGCCGACGATGAGGTAGGACGCCAAGTGCGCGATGTACTGGTGCAGAAAGCACGTCAGGGTGTAACCATACGCGTAATATACGACGATGTGGGTAGTTGGCAAACACCTAATACGTTTTTCGATACCATGATGGGGGCAGGCATTGAAGTACGCAGCTTCCTGAAGGTGCGCTTCCCACTGTTTACCAATAAGGCTAACTATCGCAACCACCGTAAACTGGTGGTCATTGATGGTCGCACTGGCTTCATTGGGGGCATGAACCTGGCCGATCGCTATGTGAAAGGTGTATCTTGGGGCATTTGGCGCGACACCCACATGATAATAAAAGGAAAGGCGGTACACGGCTTACAAACGGCCTTTTTGCTCGATTGGTACTTTACCGACCGCACTTTGTACACATCGGCCCGCTATTACCCCGAAATAGGAAACATGGGGCCTTCCATGATACAAGTGGTAACCAGCTCTCCTGTTCAACCCGGACAGGAAATTGTGAAGGGACTTGTCAAGGCTATTAGCAATGCCAAGCATTATTTTTATATACAGACGCCTTATTTTTTGCCTACCGAGTCTATGCTCAATGCCTTGCAAACAGCAGCTTTGTCGGGCGTAGATATTCGTCTCATGATACCTGAGAAGTCTGATACCAAGATGACCTATTGGGGATCACGCTCCTATGTGTCCGACATGTTGAAGTTTGGTGTAAAGGTTTATTTCTACCAGAAAGGTTTCCTGCACTCTAAACTCATGGTCAGTGACGATAGGCTTACCACCATAGGTTCCACCAACATGGATTTCCGAAGTTTTGAGCATAATTTTGAGGCCAACGCCTTCATCTACGACCAGCAAGTGGCAGAAGAGGCCCGTAGTATTTTCCTGGCCGATCAGCGCGATTGTGTGCAGATTTCTCTGAAGCAGTGGGAAAAGCGTCACCGCAGAAGTAAAATCATTGAGAGTCTTGTCAGATTGATGTCTCCGTTGCTCTGATGGTTGGTTGGAAGAAACTGAAATTCACAGCTCCATAACTGCGATGTTGCATGAAGTGTGGATGCTGTTCGAAATTGTAGTCCTTGCCATGTTCCAAAATGAACAATCCTTTTTCTTTCAGCAAATGATTTCCTAAAATAAGATCGGGTAGTGTGTCAAGGTTAGGCAAAGCATAAGGAGGGTCGGCAAAAATCAGGTCGAACGACTGCTTGCTGCGTTCAACATATTTGAACACATCTGCCTTCACAGGCATACAAGCCTTGTCACCCAGCTCCTTCAGTATCTTGCAGATAAAAGCATAGTGGTCACGGTCTTTCTCCACACTCACCACTTGCTCACATCCCCTTGACAGCAGTTCCAGCGTAATGCTGCCCGTACCGGCAAAAAGGTCGAGTGCCAGCACAGAATTCTCAAAATCTATGAGATTCGTAAGGATGTTGAAAAGATTTTCTTTCGCGAAATCGGTGGTAGGGCGTGCTTTGAATGAATGTGGCACCTCAAAACGTCTGCCTTTATATTTGCCACTTACAATCCTCATAGCTCAGCAGTCTCTAAGTCAAAGCAATTGTCAACAGGCTTAATGTTGCTAATATACTTCTCCAGCTCCATCTTTATTTCTTCGCTATCCGTTGTATTACAAGCCAGCAACATTTCGTCAGCAGTTTGGTCAAGTCCTAGCAATTTCCAAACATACAACGCATAATACATCCTGTCAGTAGTATGTGTGCAATGAAAGCTGTTGCCATACAATAGGTGGTGCCCTTCCATCACCACAATTGTCATGCAGTCCTTGCCCACAACACACAGCATCTGCTTCTGTTCCGTCTTGCGGTTCAGCAGGCTCAGTCTATCTATCAGTGCTGCGGCCTGTACTTTCAGATGAGCTTCTGGAAAAGTGTGGTATATCAGTGCCAGCAGCACCTTGTCAATGCCATACACCACCACCGCATTGTTCTTTTGCAGCACATTATATTCCACCACCTCGTTGTCCACCTTCTGGAAGTTTTGGTAGAACAGTGTTTCTGCATGTTCTTCTTCAAAGAAGTCAAGAGGTACCAGTGTGAAACGCTGCGTAGCCAGCTCAATGTTCACAGCTTTGTATTTATAGCTCAGCCATTCCAGTTCTTCAATAGCTTGCTTTAAGTTGGCCGTAAACGATAATGATTCATCCACCTTATAATTATAAGTGGATGAATCATCATTCTCCTTAACTTTTTGGTTAAGGAGGGCAAAATAAAATCCATCCGCTGAAAGGCGGATGGATAATATATACTGATGAGAATTACTCCCAGTTACCTGCATTGTTATTAGCAGTCTCCAGGTCACCAATCTTCAGACCGCAGTACTTGTTCAGCTGTACCTGCTGGTCTTTCAGGTTAATGATTTCCTGCTTGTCAAGGTCGCCAAGATATGCCTCGTATGGAGTCTTTACTTCCAACAGACAGATAGGAGCGCCAGAACGAGCAATCTGGGTCAAAGTATCCATTTCAAACTGAATGCCATTGCCAAAAGGCACATAACGCAAAGAGTCAGCATTGAAGCCCTTAGGGAAGATAGTATCAATAACAGCTACCCAAGTAGTGTCACGAGAGAAGTTCTCCAAACCATTCTTATTAACTTCATCATACTTACCGGTCTTCTTTGCCTTGTTGATAATAGCCATTGCTTTTTCTTCTGTCAGACCGCTTTCAAGCTGTGCATCAGACAACACACCCTTCTTGAACACCAGCGGGAGCTTCTGGTTCTTAACGAAATGAATCAAAGAGTCAAAGTTGTTGGTGTACTGACGGTCGTGGGTATTACTATACTCAGTTTGCGCCTTACGGATGTCCAGTAAACGAGCCTGAACAGCTTTGTCTCTAATACCTTTTTCTTCTTCGAATCTGACAGGCCCCATCACGCTTTCATAGCAAATGTAAAGCAGAAAAACTGCGACGGCAGCCAAAACAATGTTTAATACAGTTTTCATGTTAGTATTTTTTTTAGTTATTATATTCCGTTCTGCAAAATTACAAGAAATTATTTTAATTTTGCCCTTTGCAAACAATTTTTATTCATAAAAGATGATAAAAAATCATTTGGTGCAGCAAATTAAGGAAAATTTTCCTTACAAACCAACACTTGAGCAGGAAAATTTGATAAAAACATTGTCAGATTTTATGTTTTTATCCGAAAGCCATGTTCTGTTTCTTTTAAAAGGTTATGCAGGCACGGGCAAAACTTCATTATTCAGTGCGCTGGTCCGCACGCTCGACCAGCTTCAGTGGAAGTGTGTTTTACTGGCTCCCACCGGCAGAGCTGCCAAGGTTTTTGCTTCCTATGCTGGCCATCCAGCATATACTATACATAAAAAAATATATCGTCAGCGCTCATTGACGGCCGATATGGGCAGTTTCTCTCTTAATGACAATCTTGCCAAGCACACCCTCTTTATTGTCGATGAGGCCTCTATGATATCTAACCAGGGGAATGCAGGTTCTCCGTTCGGATCCGGATGCTTGTTAGACGACCTCATTAACTTTGTTTATAGTGGCGAAGACTGCAAACTCATGCTTATGGGTGATACAGCTCAGTTGCCACCCGTAGGCGAGGACCTCAGTCCGGCCCTTTATGCCGATGCCCTGCGTGGCTATCAGTTGCAGGTGTTCGAAGCAACCCTCACCCAAGTGGTGCGCCAGTCCTACAACTCCGGCATCTTGTGGAATGCCACCTCCCTGCGCCACCTCATCGTCACCGGTCAGTTCCATGCACTGCCTAAAATTAAGGTCACCGGCTTTGCCGACATCCAGACGCTGCGTGGCGATGCCCTCATAGCCCAGCTCGAAGACTGCTACCAGCGTGACGGTGTTGATGAGACCATCGTCATTTGCCGTTCCAACAAGCGAGCCAATATATATAATAATGGTATCCGTTCACAAATACTATGGCGTGAGTCGGAGTTGGAAGGAGGAGACCGTCTCATGATCGTGAAAAACAATTATTACTGGACCCAGCAACATCGTCAGGTCGATTTCATAGCCAACGGCGAAATGGCTGTTGTGCGCAGGGTACGCAACGAACGCAGCCTCTACGGTTTCCGTTTTGCCGATGTGATGCTCACCTTGCCTGATTATGACGATGCTGAAGTGGAAGCTACCGTACTGCTCGACACCCTGCACAGTGAAGCCCCGGCCCTTACCCGAGAAGAAAACGAACATCTGTTTAACAAGGTACTAGAAGACTATGCCGACATCAGCCAGAAGCGTGAACGCTTGAAAAAGTTGCGAGACGATGCCTATTACAACGCTCTGCAAATAAAATACGCCTATGCCGTTACCTGTCATAAAGCCCAGGGCGGCCAGTGGACCAATGTTTTCATCGATCAAGGCTACATGCCCGACGATGCCCTTACCCCCGATTATTTCAAATGGCTCTACACCGCTTTTACCCGTGCCACCGGCACCCTCTACCTGGTGAACTACCCCAAGGACCAGGTGGAGTAGTGAAGGGGAGGGGATAACTTTTGCTCGTTTTTACCGGAGAGTGACGCGTGACGTGTGACAAGTGACATCTTGGATAATGTTATTATGTCTTTCACTGTTTTGGATAACCAGTAAGGTGCCTTTTCTCCGAATAGGATGATGCTTCCTGGAAAAGTTTGAAATTTAAGATTTGTTGCAAAAATATGGATTTTAGTTTAAAATAAGAAGATGGTTTCCTGTAATGAGTAATAAATATTAAGATTAAAAATTTTATTTATATTAATAATATTATAATTATAATATTATTAATATAAATAAGCTTATTATCTCTTCCTTATTCCTGACAAAGTACAAAAACCAAATGTCACTTGTCACGCGTCACGCACTCCGGTAGCTACGGGAGCAAACGTCCTCTTTTCTGCTGTAACTATTGTATCGCTACCGTTCCAGTATTCTTGCTGCTGGTTAGAACCGTGCAAAGTCATTTGGGGCATTTTGCCGCCTCGTTTTCATATGAAAGTCCCCAGCTGAATGGCAAAGAAAGTGTACGCTATTGGAGAGGTGTATGAAATAGGGTGTTTTTACCAAATAAACTACTATGCATCAGCTTATTAATTGGTGAAATATTTTTATTTTTGCCGAAATGAGTAGCTAAAATGTTTGGAGGCTACTGAAAGGAAGTCTATCTTTGCAGCGTTAATCATGTTCATCACAACGACGGGAGCTGCTACCCGAAGTAGCTGGCAGCAAACTAACATCTCATTCAAAAACTTAATTATTATGATAAAAATATTGCAGAAAGAGTGTGCTATTATCGCTTGTAAAGGTATAAGTTGTTTTTCTTAAATATCTATGAAACAAGGGTTAAACTATCTGCCAGCAGATGTTTTGTTTATTAAATTAATTAAGTGTTGCTCTGTTCTTTTGAAAGCTTTTTACTATCTTTGTATGCGAATTATTAATAAAACCCAAACATCAGTAACGTGCATCGCATAAGCGTAGAAGTCCAGTTACTAGCAATAGTGGGCCTATAAAAACTGAATAAACTATGAGAAAAGAAATGTTGACTATCGCGCTGGCCATGTACGCTGGATTAGGTGTTTCGGCTGCAAAGGATGTGGATGTGGATCCACAGTTGGTATTTGATGCTTCAAAAGGGGAGCAACGTGTAATGGCGATGCCTGATGGATCAAAAGTGGAATATACAGCTCACGAGGGCATGTTCTATGTGACAAATGTTGAGGACTCTACTTATCAGACCATCAATGTGTATGTACCTAATACGGCCACTCAGCAATCCCCCATATTTTTACGTACTTATGTGGGAGGTTATATGGCTTCAGCAGCCAAACAACCATCGGCAAGTGATGCTTCGGGACGGGCTTTGCAGGAGGGCTATGTGGTGGCTATTCCTGGTTCTAGAGGTCGCAATTCAACCATTTTGGCTGCTAAGAATGATAAAGCGACAGGCGTGAAAAAAGGGCAAACGGTTTATACCGGTAGGGCTCCGAAGGCAATATTGGATTTGAAGGCGGCTATTCGCTACCTGCGCCATTTCGATCAGGTGATGATGGGCGATGCGGAACATATCATTACCGATGGTACAAGTGCGGGTGGGGCCATGTCGAGCTTGATGGGAGCCACGGGCAACAATCCTGCTTATGAACCGTTGCTGGAGTCCATGGGGGCTGCAAAGGAGCGAGATGATGTGTTTGCATCGGTTTGCTATTGTCCTATTATTGATCTTGAGCATGCCGATATGGCTTATGAATGGTTGTATAACGGTACGGAATCCCGACAGCAGGGTGATGCTAAGGTACTGGCTGTTAGCAATGAATTAAAGACTCAATTTCCTGACTACCTGAATAGTTTGAATCTGAAGACGGAGAATGGTACGGTGTTGACGGCCGACAACTATCTGGATTTTATTAAACGCGAACTCATTCGGTCGGCACAGTTGGCTAAGAATGCTGGCGCTGACATTCCTGACAGTATTGGCTTTTCATTTAACCAGCAGGACATGGGTAACATGGCTCCTGTGAACGGAGGTATGACTGGTGGCATGGGAAGACCTATGGGAATGGACAGACCGACTGGCATGAAGATGCCTGAGGGAGAGAAGCCTGCTATGGGCGGTGCGATGGCAGAGGGCATGAAGATGCCTGGCGGACAGATGCCTCAGATGGTTCGCCGTGGTGGCATGGGCGCTAATCGTGTGGGTGAATACATTACTGACCTTGACATGGATAAGTATTTGAACTATGTGGTTTCTACTCAACCGCTGAAGACAGCTCCTGCTTTCGATACGCAAGGAGTGGTTGATCAGAAGGCTTCTGGTGAGAACGAATTGTTTGGCGACAGAAATGGAAGTAGTGTGAATTTCACGGAGTATGGTTGCCAGAAGAATGGTACCTCACTGAGCGATGAGGTGCGTGAGAACGCACGTTTGCTGAATCCTATGTATTTTGTGGGCGATAGTAAAACGGATGTGGCTCCGCATTGGTATATTCGCCATGGGTCTCGTGACCGTGACACGGCATTTCCTGTTCCTTTGAACTTTGCGCTGAAACTACAGAACGAGGGGAAAGACGTGAATTTCCTGTTGGCTTGGAATCGCCCTCATGGTGGTGATTATGCGCTTGACGAACTGTTCCAGTGGATTCGCCAGATTATGGCATCGGAGAAATAACTGTCACGGGTAAAATGCTTTCAGCCAAAAGGTGAGGAGATAAAGAAGTTTTTCAATCCTCATGGGGGATATGCATGAGAAAGCCTAAATGTGAGGGGCAAAAAGAAAGAAGGGCACACCTACAAGTGTGACCTTCTTTACTTAGGTTAGATCTTTATGCCGGTGTTATTTGCGTTTTGCTTCTACAGGGAACTGACCCATCAGGGCGCCTTTGGCTGCATTCTCGCCGTCGAGGGTGAGGTACATGTCAATGTTCATGCCTGCCGTAGCGGTGAAGAAGGTGAATGAAATCTCGTCAGCCTTCTCGGTATTGATTTCATCGCAAGTGATCTTGTCTTCGCCTAAACCTTCACCAGTTATGTAACCGGTAATCTGACCGTCTTTCTCTTCGAAAATAATGTTCATTTCAGTTTCACCAATAGGGGTGCTGGCTGTTGCTGCCCATGTACCGATAAAAGGATTCTTCTTGTCCTGAGCGTATGTGTTGTTTGATACAAACAGCATAGCCATCATACAAACCATCATAAATGCTAATTTCTTCATAATTCAGTGTTTTTTTAAATTGTTTTCTTATTAATTCTGATGCGAAGATATATATTAAAAATGAAACAATGGCAAAAAAGAACAACTTTTTTGCCATTGTGTACCTTTCAGAATAGTAAAGGTGTGTTTTTGACCAGTTTTGGTATTACATCTTGCGAATCCAGATGTTACGGAAGCTGATGCCTGGACTTGGGTCACCATGGCACTGCAGCAAGATAGGACCATCGCCGTGAGCCTTCACTTGTGGGAAACCAATGTACTCAGTGGTACCCAGGATCTCTGTGTGGTTCTGCAGCACAACACCGTTATGGATAACAGTGATGTAAGGACGTACCTTATAGGTGCCATCAGCGTTGAACACTGGAGCTGAATAGATGATGTCGTAATACTGCCACTCACCTGGCTTGCGCATTGCGTTGGCCAATGGAGGAGTCTGCTTGTAGATAGAACCGGTCATACCGTTTACATAGGTGTCGTTGTTGTAGCAGTCGAGTACCTGAACTTCATACATGTTCTGGTTATACACGCCACTGTTACCACGAATCTGACTGGTGAACTTAGGATCCATCTCTGGAACACACCATTCAAGGTGCAACTGGTAGCTACCAAACTCTTCTTTGGTCTGGATGTCACCACCACCATTCTTGTAGTCCTTGTTGACAGTCATAACACCGTCCTTTACAATCCACTTAGCTGGATTAACTTCCTTGGTGCGGGCATTTACAGTTACCCAATTGTCGGTCATTGACTTCTCTGTACCGTCAAACAATACGATGGCATCAGATGGAGCACCTGCAGTTGCCTGGTCGCCAGGGGTTACTACTTTTGGTTTGGGTGACCAATACTCAGACATAGTAGGGGTCATGCCAACACCAATCTTGTCGTTACGAACATCTTGAGGTTGCTGGGCGAATGTAACGCTACAAGCCATAGCAACCATTCCTAAAACGAAAATTTTCTTCATGGTTATTTAGCCTTTAAAAAATTAAACACGTTTATTTGTTGGTTTTATACCAGTACAAATGTATAAAAAAAATTAATAGAGTAATCATATTTTGTATAAAAAATGCGTATTTTTGGCAAGTCGAATATAAAATAAGTGATTATATGCTGAAAAAAGTACTTTTAAGTATCATTGTGTCTTTTACGGCGCAACTGATTGTTTTGGGCCAACCGGGAGCCCAGATTGTTCCTACGCCTCAGCAGAAGGCGATGTATGCTACTTCCACAAAAGATTTGCAGGAGTGGATGACGTTTCTTACCTCGGCCGAGTGTAGGGGGCGACTGACGGGTGATATTGGTTTTTTGAGGGCTGCACAGTATGCAGCTGACCTCTTCAAGGAGTGGGGATTGGAGCCTGGTGGCGACAACGGCACTTACTTTCAGCAATTCGATCATCCTTATGTGATGCCGAAAGAGGGAGGTTATTTTACCTTGTATTTGCCACAGGGTGACCAGTGGATTGCGAAGCAGTATGACTATCCTGATCATTATATGGTAGGTGGTACGTCAGATACGGGTTTCTTGCAGCAACTGGACTTGGTGTATGTGGGCTACGGCATCACGGCGCCTGAGCTGGGGTATGACTCTTACAAAGGCGTGGATGTGAAAGGAAAAATTGTGGTATGCGAACGCGATGTGCCTTATCAGGGGCAGGATCCAAAATTACAGAAGGCGTGGATGCCTTATCAGTATCATAATTTTAAGATGACCAATGCTACTAAACATGGGGCTGCTGGTATGCTGTATATCTCCACGGCAGGTAATCCTAACCCGGGTTACAATAAGAATTTTGTGTATTGCAATGTGAGTGATAGTGTGGCAAGAGATATTTTCTCAGGTACGGGCAAAGACTATGCGAAGGTAAAGGCGGAGATGAACAAGACCATGAAGCCTAATTCGTTTGCTATTAATAAAAAGGCTGACATAAAGGCTATTACCGAGTGGCATCCGGAAGGAAAGGGATGCAACGTGGTGGGCATCTTGCGAGGTACTGACCCTACGCTGGCACCTGAGTATGTAACACTGGGTGCGCATGTTGATCACATAGGACTGCAACCTTATTTGTGCCCTGGGGCTCAAGACAATGCCTCGGGCAGCATCATTATTATGGGCACGGCCAAAGCGGTGGCTACATCGGGCTACAAGCCTCGCAGAACTTTAATATTTACATTGTTTGGCGGTGAGGAAACTGGCTTGATTGGTAGTGATTTCATGGCAAACCATCCTATTATGGACCAGGCTAATCATAAGTTGCTGATAAACATTGACTGTCTGGCGGCTGGCTATGGCATGGGGGTGAGAATTGCCAAGAAGCATGGCTCGCTGTTCAACCTTTTCCAATCGACTATGGAGCGCAGTGTGAACCGTCCGTTCAGAGAGGCTGTGGGAAGAGATGAGATAGTGACGCGTCCTCGTACCGATGAGGCTAACTTTTTTGTAAAAGGTGTGCCTACAGCTGCCCCGTTTGCGTTTGGTTCCACGGTAAGGATTCCGTATCATGTGCCAGGCGACACCATGGAGTATATTGACTTTGACTTGTCGCACGATGCCGTGAGGTGGATGGCGCTTACCATGATGGAATTGGGTGAAATGGACAAGATAGAGGTAAAAGGCAGATAAATAAATACTGTCCTGACAAAAAAATAGCTCCCTTCGAAGGGAGCTATTTTTCTTTATGATTGGGTAGGGATAGGAATTTTCTCGATGCGGCGTTGGTGACGACCTCCTTCAAACTCCTTATCGAAATACTCAGCAAGAATCTTGTCGGCATCGTAAAGCGAAACAAACCTGCCAGGAAGAGCCAACACGTTGGCATTGTTGTGCTGGCGTACCAAGCGGGCTACTTCACGGTTCCAGCATAGTCCGGCACGTACCTTGGGATATTTGTTGAGCGTCATGCTGATGCCATTGCCAGTACCGCATACGGCAACGCCTTCATCTACTTCACCGTTCTGAATGGCTTGTCCGAGTTTGTGGGCAAAATCGGGGTAGTCGCAACTTTCACTGTTGTAGGTACCATAGTCCACATATTCCATACCCCTGCCTTTTAACCACTCTTTTACATGTTCCTTCATGTCGAAACCGGCATGGTCGGAACAGAGACCAATTTTCTTCATAATTATGAGTTTAATGATTCTTTGTCTTATTTATAGCATCATTACTTTTACCTGATGATAAATATTCTCGGCCGTAAAGCCCAGTTTTTCGTCGAGCACCTTGTAAGGAGCCGAGAAGCCAAAGCTTTCAACACCCCAGATTTTAGCGTTGTTACCTACCAATCCGGCAATGGTAACTGGCAAGCCCGCCGTGAGACCGAATTTCTTCAGACGGGCAGGGATGATGGATTCCTGGTAGGCTATTGGCTGGTCGTGGAACCTGCCTTCTGAAGGAGCAGATACCACACGAACCTTCACACCGTCGATGCGCAACAGCTTGGCTGCTGCTACAAGGGTAGATACCTCAGAGCCCGATGCTACCAATACTACATCAGGTGACTTGTCGGAACCTGCCACTACGTAAGCACCCTTCATGGCTTCCTCGTAGTCGTTGTTAGCTGGTAAGCTTTCGATGTTCTGACGAGAGAAGATGAGACCGGTAGGAGAGTCGGTGTTCTCCATGGCCATGCGCCATGCTACCGTGGTTTCGTCGGCATCGGCCGGACGAAGTACCAACATGGAGTTCTTGCCGCTGTGGTTCTTGAGGCGCTCCATGAGTCGTAGTTGAGCCTCTTGCTCCACAGGCTGATGGGTAGGTCCGTCTTCGCCCACACGGAATGCGTCGTGGGTCCAGATGAACTTGATAGGTATTTGCATGAGTGCTGCCATACGGATGGCTGGCTTCATATAGTCGGAGAAAACAAAGAAGGTGGCGCAAGCAGGTATTATACCTCCATGCATCCACATGCCCATCATGATGCAGGTCATGGTGAGTTCGGCAACACCAGCCTGGAAGAAAGCACCTGTAAAGTCGCCCTTCTTGAAAGCGTGCGTCTTTTTCAGGAAACCATCGGTCTTGTCGGAGTTGCTCAAATCTGCCGATGCAACTACCATGTTGCCTACCTGCTCAGCCAAAACTCCTAATACAGTGGCTGATGCATTACGGGTAGCTATGTCTTTCTTTTGCTGTACCTTCATCCAGTCAATGACAGGAGCCTTGCCTGAGAAATAGAATTCAAGCTTAGCAGCCAGTTCTGGGTTAGTCTGAGCCCATGCTGCATGCTGGGCACGTTTTTCAGCAACAATTTGTTTCAGCTCGGCTTTACGTTGAGCGTAAAGTTGCTCTACCTCTGGGAATACTACGAATGGGTTGGTAGGGTCACCACCCAAGTTCTTGATGGTGTTGATGTAGGCATCGCCTCCTAACGGAGCACCGTGGGTAGCACAGCAAGCCTCATAACTGGTATTGTCGGCACGACGGGCGCCCTTGCCCATGATGGTATGACCAATGATGAGGGTAGGACGGTCTTGCTCAGCCTTTGCCTCTGTCAGGGCCTGACGGATGGCATCGACATCGTTGCCATTAATTTTCAGTACCTTCCAACCCCATGCTTCGTATTTCTTAGCAGTGTCTTCTGTGGTTACATCTTCTGTATCAGTTGATAACTGAACGTCGTTGGCATCGTAGAACATAATGAGGTTGTTTAAACCCAATGTGCCTGCCACGCGACCTGCACCCTGCGAAATTTCTTCTTGTATGCCACCATCTGAAATGTATGCATAGATGGTATGGTTCATGACCTCACCAAAACGGGCCTGCAGGAATTTAGCTGCAATGGCTGCTCCAACGGCATAGGTGTGACCTTGGCCCAAAGGACCAGAGGTGTTTTCGATGCCTCGTTGCAGGTTGCGCTCGGGATGACCATGGGCAGGACTGCCCCACTGACGGAACTGCTGGAGTTCGTCCATGGTGAAGCGACCCTTCAGCATAAGCTGGGCATAGAGCATGGGTGACATGTGGCCGGGATCCAAATAGAATCGGTCGCGAGACATCCAAGCACCATCATCGGGATCGTCAACCAGAAACTCAGAAAAGAGCACATTGATAAAGTCTGCACCACCCATGGCACCGCCTGGATGGCCTGATTTTGCTTTTTCAACCATTGATGCAGCCAAGATGCGAATATTGTCAGCTGCCAGATTCATTACGTTGTTGTCGTTCATATCTGATACTATTTTTTTGCAAAGTTAAGAAAACTTAGGTGCACCACAAAATTAGCTTACTTTTTTTTTATGTAGTACAAAAGGGGCATAGAACCTAATGCCTTGTCTTACTGAATTTCCAACGTTACGATTGATTTAGCCGGAAGCTTTATTTTCAATACGTTACCACTGATAGTAGCACCATTGAAGGCGATGGGCTTTACCTGGTTGGGGGCATCGAACGTGTTATGGTCGCTGATGTTGCCCGAGGTGAGGATTTCGCCAACTGCCTTCTTGGCATTCATGCCTTGCAGGGTGATGCTTACTTCCTGAGCGTTCTGCAGGTCAACATTGGTCAGCGAAATATGTACCTTGCCTTGCTGGTCGCGTGAAGCGGTGCCACTGACCATAGGCAGGGGACCGAAGCTTGGTGATACTTCCTTGGTGGCCGTCTGGATGTCAAGAGGCAGGTAGGTAGCATCTTGATGTACATTGTACATGCGGAACACATGGTAGGTAGGGGTCAGCGTCATCTTCTTGTCGTTGGTCAGGATCATAGACTGCAGTACGTTTACTACCTGTGCTATGTTGGCCATCTTCAGGCGTTCAGTATATTTATGGAAGATGTCGAAGGTAAGCGATGCCACGATGGCGTCGCGCAGGGTGTTCTGCTGGAACAGGTGACCAGGGTTGGTGCCAGGCTCTACATCCCACCAGGTGCCCCATTCATCGAGCATCAAAGCCACATGCTTGTTGGGGTCGAATGAATCCATGATGGCTACATGTCGCTTGATGACATCTTCTATGCCACGGCACTTGGCCAGTGTCTTATAGTAAATCTCATCGTTGAATTGGGTGGCAGAACCTTTCGCATTCCAATCCATTACGGTGTAGTAGTGCAGGGAAAGACCATCCATGCGGTTGCCCACATTCTCCATCAGCACACGGGTCCAGTTGTAGTCGTAGTCGCTTGCGCCGCTGGCAATCTTGAACAGACGATTGCCGTCGTAGTTGCGGCAATAGGTGGAGTAACGGCGATATACATCGGCATAATATTCAGGCCGCATGTTGCCTCCACATCCCCAGCTTTCGTTGCCCACGCCCCAGTATTTTACCTTCCAGGCATGGTCACGACCGTTCTGACGGCGCAGGCGAGCCATGGGTGAGTCGCCTTCTGAGGTGACATATTCTACCCACTTTGCCATTTCTTCTACCGTTCCACTGCCCACGTTGCCACTAATGTAAGGCTCTGTGCCCAACAACTCGCAGAGGTTCAGGAACTCGTTGGTACCAAAGCTGTTGTCTTCAATAGTACCACCCCAGTTGTTGTTCACCATCTTAGGACGATCGGCCTTCGGACCAATACCATCCATCCAATGATATTCGTCGGCAAAGCAACCACCTGGCCAACGCAGTACAGGTACTTTCAGCTCTTTCAACGCATTCAGCACATCAGTGCGATAGCCCTGTGTGTTGGGGATGCTGGAACCTTCGCCTACCCACAGGCCTCCATAGATGCAAGAGCCCAGATGCTCGGCAAATTGTCCGTAGATTTCCTTCGGAATGATCTGCTTGCCTTGGTCCGCATGTAGCGTCATGGTGGTTTGAGCACTGACTGTCAATGCGCCCACTAACAATATCGATGTAAATAATCTTCTCATATTTATATTTGTTTTTCAATGGTTCATAAATGGTCCCGAGACAAGCCCGGAAAAAACAAGAGGTAAACCAGGTAAAGCGCCTGGTTCGTTCTGGCAAGGCACACGGCTCAGGCCTTGTATTCTACGGCTGCTGCTTCTACTGGCAGGCCTCGCTTGTATTGTTCAATGTACTTGTTGAAACCTTCCAAGTCGGATTCAGTAGGTGCCACCTCAATGCCTGCATTATTGGCAAATACTTGTTTGTCAAGGAAATCAGGCAACGACTGATCTGATTTGCGGTTCACAAGATAAGAAGCCAACAGGGCGATGCCCCACGCTCCACCTTCGCCAGCGGTTTCCATGACGGAGATGGGTGAACCCAAGGCAGCAGCCAGCATGCGTTGGCCCACACCTTTTGTCTTGAAATAGCCTCCGTGACCGGTGATACGATCTACCTTAACATGTTCTTGCTGGAAAAGGATGTCGTTGCCAATCTTCAGTACGGCGATGGCTGCATAAAGCTGGGCACGCATGAAGTTAGCCAGGTTGAAATGGTCGGTCGCTGATCGCATGAACAACGGACGACCTTCTGTAAATCCTGTGATGGGTTCGCCCGACACATAATTGTAAGCCATGAGTCCACCACAATCGGCATCACCTTCTAATGCTTTCGAGAACAGTCTTTCAAAGATGGTTCCCATATCTACCGGATGCCCGAACAGATCTTGAAATTCTTTGAAGAGGCCTGCCCAGGCATTGATTTCAGATGTACAGTTGTTGCAATGCACCATGCCCACCAGACTTCCGTCGGGGGTGGTGACCATGTCAATAGCCTCGTAGGGTTTGGTCAGTTCCTTTTCCAATACAATCATGGAGAACGATGAGGTACCTGCCGACACATTGCCTGTGCGCTGTTTCACGGCATTGGTAGCTGCCATGCCCGTTCCGGCATCGCCTTCAGGCGGACAGAATGGTATGCCTGCTTTGAGGTGACCAGAGGGGTCGAGGCGCAGGGCGCCATGTGTGGTAAGGTTACCAGCTTCGGCACCTGCTACCAGTATGTCAGGCATAATATCTAACAGCTTCCATCCCAATTGTTTAGGAGCTATGAGTTGGTCGAATTTCTCCACCATGTCCTGACGGTATTGCTTGGTTTCGGGATCAACGGGAATCATGCCCGATGCATCACCAATGCCCAACACCTTCTTGCCAGTAAGCTGCCAGTGGATGTAGCCAGCCAGAGTGGTGATGAAATGGATGTCTTTCACATGCTCCTCGCCATTGAGGATAGCTTGGTAGAGGTGAGAGATGCTCCAGCGCAGTGGTATGTTATATACAAACAATTCGGAGAGGGCCTTGGCAGCTGCTCCTGTATTGGTGTTTCTCCAAGTTCTGAAAGGCACCAGCATGTGACCCATGTTGTCGAAAGGCAGATAGCCGTGCATCATGGCACTGATGCCAATGGCTGCCAGTGTTTCAATTTCAACGCCATATTTATTGGATACATCACGGCGCAGGTCGGCATAACAGGCTTGTAACCCCTGCCAGATGGCTTCGTCGCTATAGGTCCATAGACCGTTCTCCAGTTGGTTTTCCCACGTGTGACTGCCTTGGGCTATAGGACGATTCTGTTCGTCAATCAGCACGGCCTTGATGCGGGTAGAGCCAAACTCAATGCCCAATATGGCCTTGCCTTCTTGTATAATTTCTTTTGCGGTCATAGGCTTAATGTTCAATGATCAATGGGTTATCATTTCAGCGCTTTGTTCAACATATAATACACCTCGTTGTTTCTGAGTTGCTGCTTGAACTCGCTGGTTTTGGTATCCTTGTTAATCTTCACATACTCAATGCCAGTCATTTCGGCAAAGTCCTCCCAGTAGTCCTCACTGATATCGTATGAGAACGCGCTGTGGTGGGTACCGCCAGCCAGGATCCAGGCACCTGCGCCAATTTCGAAAGTGGGTTGAGGTACCCAGAGGGCGCTTGCCACTGGCAAGTGAGGCATAGGTTGAGGCTCGATGCACTCAACTTCCTGTGAGATAAGACGGAAACGATTGCCCAGGTCAACGATGGTTGCCTTGATGCCATGACCTACCTTAGAGGTAAATACCAGGCGAGCTGTTGGCTGTTTGCGGATGCCGATACCCAGGAAGTGTACTTCCAATTTTGGCTTGTCGGTGGCAATGAGCGGACAAATTTCCAGCATGTGGCTCTGCAAGCATGATGATTGGTTGCCGGCAAAGTTAAGAGTATAGTCTTCCAGGAACGAACAGCCCTTTGGCATGCCTTGCTGGATAACCCACAAGGTGCGATAGAGGCAAGCTGTTTTCCAGTCGCCCTCGGCACCAAAGCCGTAGCCTTCTTGCATAAGACGTTGTGAAGCCAGACCAGGAATCTGGTCGAAGCCACAGAAGTTAGGATCGTTGATGTCGGCATCACCCAGGTCGTCAAAATTGGTAGTAAATGCGGTAGCGCCTTCATCTTCTAATACACGACGCAGCGCAATCTCTGCCTTGGCAGAGTTCTTTACTTTTTCCCAATACACCTCTTCGCCACTTTCGTCAATCTTAATGGTATAGAGTTGCTTGTACTCCTCAACCAAAGCATCGGCCTCGGCGTCGGTCACCTTTTTATAATATTCCATTAAAGAACTAACAGGATAGTAGTCAACATGGTAACCCAAACGTTGTTCGAACTCCACGCGATCGCCATCGGTCACAGCCACATTGTTCATGTTCATACCGAACATGAGGCAACGCACGTTCTTGGCATCAGCCACACCAGCGGCTACACGTGCCCAAACAGCAATTTGCTGCTGAGCCTGTGGGTCTTTCCAATAACCACAAACTACTTTGCGGGCTATACGCATACGTGTACAGATATGTCCGAACTCAATATCGCCATGGGCACTCTGGTTCAGGTTCATGAAATCCATGTCGATGTCACTCCAAGGAATCTCGGCATTATACTGGGTGTGGAAATGCAACAAAGGCTTCTGCAGGTCTTGCAAGCCCTTGATCCACATCTTGGCAGGTGAGAAAGTGTGCATCCAGGTGATGATGCCCACACATTTGTCGTCGTTATTGGCAGCTTTCATCACGGCTTCTACTTCTTTGCTGCTATTGGCTGTGCCTTTGTAAACAATTTTAACGGGAATGTTGCCACTCTCGTTCAAACCAGCTACCATTTCTTTTGAGTGACCATCAACAGCCACCACTGCGTCGCCTCCATATAGAAGCTGTGCGCCTGTTACCCACCAAATTTCTAAGTCTTTAAATGCTTTCATGATATTTCGTTTATTGACCGTGCCTGTTATTTTGTTTGTAGGGCATGCCGTAGCCCTACAGACAGCGGTCGTGGTTAATATTATTATTTCTTTACTTGTCCGTAATAGGCTTTCGGACCGTGTTTTCTGCTGAAATGCTTCTCTATCAAATGTTCGCTCATAGTCAGGTTGGGGTTGATGGAGAAAGCAATAGCTGCCATCTTGGCCACCTCCTCGAGTACCACGGCATGGTAAACAGCCTGGTCGGCATCTTTGCCCCAAGTAAAGGGTCCGTGGTTTTTCACCAGTACGCCAGGGGTATGTACAGGATTGATGCCTTCGAAGCGTTTCACAATTACATGGCCCGTCTCCAGTTCGTAATCGCCCTCTACCTCCTCACGTGTCATGTCGGCCGTACAAGGAATGGCATCGTGGAAATAGTCAGCATGTGTGGTGCCAATATTGGGAATGTCTTTGCCAGCCTGAGCCCATGCTGTGGCATAGGTTGAATGGGTATGCACCACTCCGCCAATGGCTGTAAATGCCTTGTAGAGCGCCAGATGGGTAGGGGTGTCTGACGAAGGACGTAAGTCGCCTTCTATCACATTACCTTCTAAATCAACGACCACCATGTCGTCTGGTGTCATGGTGTCATAACTCACACCACTGGGCTTGATGACTACCAGGTTCTGACTTCTGTCAATAGCAGAAACATTGCCCCAGGTGAAAAGTACCAAACCATGCTTTACCAAATCGAGGTTGGCTTTGAAAACCTTTTGTTTTAAATCTTCAAGCATATTAAAATTTATGTTTCAAATAATGATCGTATAATTTTTGGTTGAACCGATAAAGAGCAGCACCGCGTTTAGAGTGCAACTTATCTATCTTGTCGGTCTTCTCAATATAATAGGCTTCATCGACTATTTTTCGGAAATTGCGCTTGTCGCGATTCTTATTCTCAATGGCTTCCACCAGTTTGTGCAGTTGCGGTATAGTGAACAATGAGGGGAGCAGGCGTAGGCCAACAGGTTTTTCCATTGTTCTGTACCTCATTCTAACCACTGCCGCCCGGATCATCTCATCTTGGGAAAACTTCATTTGTGGTACCTCTGCCAAGGGGAACCACTTGGTATTCTCAAGTTGCTGGTCGTGCAGATCATAGTCGCTTTTGTTGATGAGTGCATAATACATGACAGCCATGACTTGCATATTATATATTCTGCCCTCACTATAGGTCCTGACCTGCTCAATGAAAATGTTTTTTATGCCCGTTTTCTCTGTTAGAATGCGGCGAGCAGAATCGTCCATCTTCTCTTCAGGCATCACAAAGCCGTATGGAAGTATCCATGAACCAGCCAAAGGCCCTTCATCTTTCTTTACTAATAGTACTTGTATGGCATCATCGAAGTAACTGAATACCACACAACAGTTTAAAAATACAAATCTGGTGACACCTTGTGTCAATTCTCTAATATATTGTTCTGCTTGTTCCATATGATATCACGTATTTGTGTTGATTATTATTACCAGAAATAAATGTAGAAGGCCACGGTCAATGACAAGATGATGACGGTATGGATAACATCCCAATGGTTCCAACTGGCCCTTGATGCAGCTTTTTGCTCAGGGGTAGCAGTACCGAATACCAGTCCTTGAATCTTCTTCTCGTCAGGTTTTTCAGTACATAAGCTTACAACAATAACCACCAGCAAGCAGAATATCAGCATACAGCCACTGAAGAACAGCCAGTTAAAATCGTAGAATACACTCTTAAACCAGGTCTGTGCAGCATCGGGCACATTGGTGTAATACACCTTAGCACCTAAGCGGGTAAGACCAATGACGATGCCACTGATGAGGCCCCACATGCCACCTTTGGCCGAAGCGCGCTTCCAGGTTATACCCAAGAGGAAGGCAGACGCAATTCCAGGAGCCAAAACCGATTGAACATCTTGCAGATAGTTATAGAGTACGTTGCCAATACTTCGCATGATTGGTATCCACAGGATGCCTAACAGCACGATGACAACAGTAGCGATTTGTCCGATGCGGACCAGGGCTTTTTCTGATGTCTGCGGACGCAGGCGCTTGTAGAAGTCGATGGTGAACAGCATGGAAGATGAGTTGAACAGAGAGGCCAGCGAACTCATCAAAGCTGCCAGGATGCCGCAAACTACCAAACCTTTCACGCCTGCAGGAAGCAATTTGGTGACAAGGGTGGGGAAGGCTGCATCACTCAAGGTGTTGCCACTGGCATCTAAAGGCAGGAAGCCACCTCCCTGCTTTACGTTGATAGCGTAGGCAATCATACCAGGAATTAAGAAGATGAATACGGGCAACAACTTCAGGTATGCGCCAAAGATGGTGCCTCGACGGGCTTCCTGCTCGTTCTTGCCGGAAAGTACACGCTGCACGATGAATTGGTCGGTACACCAGTACCAGAAACCAATGGTGGCCGAGGTAATCAGAGCACCCAGCCAAGGATATTCAGGATCGCGGTTGTCACGAATCAAGTTTGTCATGTGGTCGCCATATTCATTGATTTCAACGGCACTACAAATGGCCATGAGTTCATCCCAACCGCCTAAAGCTTTCAAACCCAGCACCAAGATGATGAGGGATCCTAATAATAGAATAGGTGTTTGTAAAACGGAAGTGTAAAGCACCGATTTCATTCCACCAAATATGGTGTAAACAGCTGTTACAAGAACCAAACCAATGGCTGCAATCCAGAAGAAGTCGATGCCCCAAAGGGTGTCAATACCAAATACCTGCTGGAATACCAGTCCACCGGCATAAACCGTAACGGCTACTTTGGTCAATACGTAACTAACCAGGGAAATGACCGACAAGATGGTACGTGACTGCGTATTATAACGTTTTTCCAAAAATTCGGGCATAGTGTAAACCATGCTTCGGCTATAGAAAGGCACAAACACCCAACCTAATATCAAAATCATCCAGCCTTGAATCTCCCAGTGGGCCATCGCCATACCGCTGGAAGCTCCTGTTCCTGCCAGACCAATCAAGTGTTCTGAACCAATGTTGGATGCAAAGATAGAGGCGCCTATGGCTATCCAAGTAGCATCGCGACCTCCTAAGAAATAATCGGCAGAACTGTTCTGCTTGCTTTTCAACACCCAAACAATTATACCTACTAATACGCAACAAAACGCTGCAATGACAATCCAGTCGAGTAGTTCCATATATACTTTCTTTTAATGATTACGAGTCACCTCGTTATCCATAAATTATTATTTTTCAACTGTAAACTTATAGATGCATTGACTATGATAAGTCTGTCCGGGTTCCAACACTACACTTGGGAACTGAGGCTGGTTGGGGGAATCAGGATAATGCTGTGTTTCCAGACAAACAGCTGCACGTCGGTTGTACACGATGCCATGCTTGCCCTTAACTTTTCCATTCAGGAAGTTGCCGGTATATACCTGGATGCCGGGTTCGTTGGTGTAAACCTCTACGCTGATGCCTGTAGCCGGGCAGGTGGCTTTAGCTGCCAACTGTGTAACATCGCCCTGGGTATTCAGTACCCAGTTGTGGTCGAAACCGTTACCCAGCTTCACTTGCTCAAAATCGGTCTGGTTAATGTCCTGACCAATAGGCTTAGCCGTGGTGAAGTCCATAGGAGTATCTTTTACGCTGTCGATGCTACCGAGTGGAATAAGTTTCGCATTGACAGGTGTATAGTTGTCGGCATTGATATACAAAACATGGTCTGAGTTGTCTTTTAAAGGATCGCCACTCAGGTTGAAGTAAGAGTGGTTGGTCATGTTGATGACAGTAGTCTTGTCGGTTGTGGCACTGTATTGAATGTCAATGGCATTGTCATCCGTCAGGGTGAATGTTACCTGTACTTGTACATTGCCTGGGAATTTCATGTCACCGTCAGGGGAGAGGAGCGAAAGCTGTACTTTGTTATCAGACAGCTGCTTGCCATCGAACACTTTGTACTGCCATCCTTGTGGACCACCATGCAGACAGTTATCGCCATCGTTGGCATTCAATTGGAATACCTGGTCGTTCAGTGTAAACTGTGCTCCAGCAATGCGGTTGGCATAGCGACCAATGCTGGCACCAAAATCACTGGCATTGTTCAGGTAATCGTCTATGTTGTCAAAAGCAAGTACCACATCACGATCCACGCCGTTCTTGTCGGCCAGATTAACAGAAACGATGCGTCCACCGAAATTGGTGATGCACACTTCCATGTTGTTTTTGTTAGTAAGCGTGTAAAGATGGGTTTGTTTCCCGTCAATATTCGTTTCAAACTTTTGTGGGTCTAATCCTGACTGTGTTAATACAGGTTTTGTCTCTTGTTGATTGCAGGCGCATACAGCTATAGCCATAAAAAACGCCAAAAAAATATTTTTTTTCATCGATTTAGTAATAAGATAATTTTCTCACAAAGATAATACTTATTTTTAAAAGATGATAAAAAATGATGGAAAATGGGGGAAAATGTGTCAAATAATGCACAATTATTATCAATTTCGTTTCCAGAAATTGGGAGTGAAAAGCAAGATAATGGTGAAGACTTCCAAACGGCCCAGCAGCATGAGAAAACTCATGAGCCATTTGCCAGCATCTGGCATGCTATTCCAAGAACCAGAGGGGCCATAACTACCCAGAGCAGGTCCCATGTTGCTAATGGCTGAGATAGAACAACCTATGGCTTCCATGAAATCAATACCAATGGCCGAAAGGAAGATACTGCTACCACAGATGATGATCATGTAAATGAAACAGAACGCCATGACGGTGCTGAGCAATGATGGAGGCGCCACCTGCTTGTCCATTCTGATGGGCAGTACGGCATTAGGGTGGAGGATATGCTTAAATTCATTCATCATGACCTTGAACAGTACTTGCACGCGCACGCATTTCAAACCACCCGAAGTACTGCCAGCACAGGCGCCTACCAGCATGATGAGCAACAACATGCCCCATAGGGCTGAAGGCCAAAGCATATAATCGCAGGTACTAAAACCAGTGGAGGTTTGGAGGGATACCACCTGAAATAGGGCATTTCTGAAAGCATCTTCACCCTCGATGTCCTGAGATACCCAGAGGATGACCGTAAAAATCAGCGTGCATGTAACAACCGACAAGGTGTACCATTTTAATTCGCTATCCTTCAAGGCTTTCTTAAATTTTCCACTGATAAAGAGGATGAGCAGACTGTAGTTCACACCAGAGATGAACATAATGAGAATGATGACGTATTCAATGTAAGCAGAATGGTAGTAGGCAATACTCTCCTGATGGGTAGAGAAACCACCCGTGCCAGTGGCGGTGAGGGCATGACAAATGCTGTCGAAACCTCCCATGCCTCCCAGCAAGAGCAACACAAAGAGCAGAGCGGTGATGCCCACATAAATGCCCCAAATCCAGCGGGCTGTACTGCCAATACGAGGCGTTATTTTATTGTGCATAGGGCCACTTACCTCAGCAGCAAACATTTGCAGTCCGCTAACACCCAAGAAAGGTAGGAGGGCAATGGTGAACAAGATGATGCCCAAACCACCAAACCATTGGGTGATGCTACGCCAGAATAGTAAACCGTGAGGCATACTCTCGATGTCGTCCAAAATGGTGGCACCTGTACTGGTAATGCCCGACATGGCCTCGAAAAAGGCGTTGGTCACTGAAGGAATATGGCCTCCTATATAGAAAGGCAACATGCCAAACAAGGCAAAGGCAAACCAAGAGCAGGTTACCATGATATAGCCATCGCGACGGGTAAAGACTTTAGGACTATTCATGCATGAGATGGTCATGAGCAAACCGATGATACCCGTCAAGCCAGCAGTGATGAGTAAACTCTGTAAGTCATCGTCATGATAATAAGCCGATATGCCTGCTGAAAGGAGTAACATCATGGTTTCCAGTAACAGCAAGTTGCCTATGACTCTTATGATGGCTTTGTAGTTAATCATCAGTTAAAGAACTTTTCAATCTTCTGAATGGTCTGTTTCAGGCAGAACACCATTACATGGTCGCCTGGTTCTATGCGTGTGTTACCTCTTACCAAGATACCCTCTCCGTTGCGTACCATACCACCGATGGTAGCTCCGCGAGGCAGACCTAAATCTTTTACAAAATGCTTGGTGGCGCGTGAATTTTCCTTGACATTGAATTCAGCAACGTCGGCATCGGCAAAAGTCAGGCATTTCACATTGCTCACATCCGCATCCAACATCATCTGGTAAATGTGCGAAGCAGCAATAAGTTTCTTGTTGATGACCGTACCAATGTCCAAGCTCTCAGCCATGCTGATATAATCGATGTTCTCTACCTCTGCTACAGTTTTTTCCACACCCATACGCTTGGCTGCTAAACAGGCCAGGATGTTGGTTTCGCTGTTGCCCGTCAGAGCTACGAAAGCATCGGTGTTTTGCAAGCCTTCCTGCATGAGCAGGTCCAGATCGCGTCCGTCGCCATTGATGATCATCGTCTTATCGCTAAGCATGTTGGTGAGGTAATGACAACGGTCAATGTTCTGCTCAATAATCTTTACTTGCATGTAATCAGGCACATACATAGCTGTGCGGATGGCAATACGGCTACCTCCCATAATCATGACGTTACGCACATCAGGATAGTCTTCCTTGCCGGCAATCTTTCGCACATAAGGTACATATTTTCGGGTAGTCGTAAAGTAAACGATATCATGTAGTTTCAGTTCGTCGTTACCACCTGGAATGATGGTTTCATTGCCACGCTTAATGGCTACAATATGATAGGGGAGGTCGGGCGATCCCAGAACTTTTAGCGGAATGTTCAGAATCTCAGCTTTCTCACGCAGTTTTGCACCTACCAATATCAAAGCACCATTGCTAAATTCCCACCATTGTCTCACCCAACTCATGCGGATGGACGAAATGATTTCTTTAGCTGCCAGGTGTTCTGGATAAATGAGCGAGCCAATGCCCATGCGTTTGAAAAACTCTTGATTCTTAGACTCTATGTATTCATATTTGTCAATGCGGGCCACTGTTTTCTTTGCACCCAGACTGCGCGCCAGCATACAGGCCATGGAGTTGGTGCTTTCGTCAGGAGTAACGGCAATAAACAGGTCGGCATCCGATGCGCCCACATCTTTTAAAGCCTGAATAGATATGGGAGACGCCACTACCGTCATGAGGTCGAAGTTGTTGCCCAACACATTGAGCTTCTCTTCACTCTCATCCATGAGGTAGATATCCTGTTTTTCTCGCGAAAGCAGTTTGGCCAAATGAGTACCCACTGCTCCTGCTCCTGCAATTATTATCTTCATCGTATTACTTTTTTCTTCTTGTCAAAAAAGAGCTGAAGGAAATGAAAAATTTAGAATTAATAAGTATTCCTTTATCCTTCATTGGCTACGCCCAATTCTGTCGCGACTCGGCATAGTTCAAGCAAGCTTTACTCTGCCCTCACTGCTCCAGAAAGTTTTCATTCTTTCATGATGATTTCCTTATAGATGCCTTCTTCATCCATGCCACACAAGTGATATAAATCTTCTGGCGATCCATGCTCAATAAAAGTATCTGGTATGCCAATGCGCTTCACCAAAGGGGTATAGCCATGATCAGCCATAAACTCAAGTACGGCACTTCCCATGCCACCTTTCCTGATGCCATCTTCTACCGTTATAATATGTTTGAATTGCTGGCCAATTTCATGCAACATCCCAGTATCCAGCGGTTTAAGGAATCGCAGGTCGTAGTGAGCTATGCTCAACCCCTTGTCTTTCTCTGCTCTGGCAATGGCT
Organism: Bacteroidaceae bacterium; assembly: GCA_024682035.1. GTDB lineage: Bacteria > Bacteroidota > Bacteroidia > Bacteroidales > Bacteroidaceae > Bacteroides. Next base: position 14,304 of record JAIKZS010000037.1, on the reverse strand, counting down.
TTGGCAGCAACGTTTCCAATAGGACCAATAGTGATAACGGCCAAATCAGTACCTTCTTTCAGCTTTCGGCCTTTGCCCACTGGTATCTCATGCATAGGCTGTCGCCAATCGGTACTCAAACCACGGCCTCTGGGGTAACGAATCGCAAACGGACCTTTGCCGGGCAACTGAGCTGTATACATCAAATGGCGCAACTCCACTTCATTCATTGGTGAAGCGATGGTAAGGTTAGGGATGGGTCGCAAAGCTGCCATGTCCATCATGCCATGGTGCGTAGGTCCATCTTCGCCCACAATACCGGCTCGGTCGAGACAGAACACCACGGGCAACTTCAAGAAGGCCACGTCGTGTATAATATGGTCGTATGCACGTTGCATAAAAGAGGAGTAGATGCTGCAAAATGGTAGCATGCCCTCTTTGGCCAAACCACCGCTAAAGGTCACAGCATGGCCTTCTGCAATGCCCACATCGAAGGTTCGGTCAGGAAACACTTCCATGAGTTTGTTCATGCTGCTGCCTTGCAACATGGCAGGCGTAATGCCCACTATCTTATCGTTTTGCTTTGCTAACTCTACCAATGTTTCTCCAAATACATCTTGGTATTTGGGGGGCAGGTTCAGTGTGTCTTCTGGTATGCGCTCGCCAGTAAGAGGATTGAATTTGCTGGTGGCATGCCAAAAAGCAGGATCTTCTTCTGCCGGTTTAAAGCCTTTGCCTTTCTTGGTGTGCAGGTGTAACAGCTTGGGACCTTTCATGTCCTTGATGTTGTTCAGCACACGGATGATTTCCTCAACGTTGTGTCCGTCAATAGGACCGAAATAGCGTATGTTCAAACCCTCAAACATGTTTTGCTGGTTGGCAGCAAATGACTTCAAACTGTTGCCCAAACGAATCAGCTTCTTCCTACTTTGGTCGTTCAGCAAACCTATCTTCTCCATAGCAACGGAGGCTGTATAGCGAAGCTGGTTATAGCTGGGAGTAGTGGTGAGGTTCAACAAATATTGCTTCATGCCACCCACGCTATTATCGATTGACATGTTGTTGTCATTCAGTATAATCAACAAATCGTTGGGGGTTGAAGAAGCATTGTTGAGGCCCTCAAATGCCAAACCTCCACTCATGCTGCCATCGCCAATAACGGCTATCACATGTTTGTTGTTCTCGCCTCGAAGTCGGGCAGCAACAGCCATGCCCAATGCTGCAGAAATAGAATTGGAAGCATGACCACAGGCAAAGGTGTCATACACGCTTTCTTCTGGTGAGGGGAAGGGGCGAATGCCCTTGAACTGACGATTGGTAGCAAAGGCTTCGCGCCTGCCTGTCAGTATTTTATGTCCATAAGCCTGGTGTCCTACATCCCATACTATCAAATCATTAGGCGTCTGGAATACATAGTGTAAGGCAACGGTTAGTTCTACGGTACCTAAGCTCGAGCCAAAATGTCCAGGGTTACGTGATACTTCCTTAATGATGTCTTCTCGTAATTCCTTGCAAACTTCATGAAGCTGTTTCACAGGGAGTTTTCGAAGGTCCTCTGGATCATTTATTTGTTCAAGTAGGCTATATGTAGTTTGTTCTTCGTTCATATTTTAACCACTTTGGATGCAAAAATACATAAATAAACGTTATCTTTGCACTAACTTTAAGAAAAAATATATTCATGAACCTTTTTACAAGCGTTAATATAAGCAAAATTTCTCCCCAACTTGGCTATGCTGATGCCCTGCTCATGATGGGTTCTTGCTTTGTTACAGAAATGGGTAAACGCTTGCAAGGGGTCAAACTGCGATGTAAAGTGAACCCATTTGGGGTATTATACAACCCCCTGAGCATTGCCTCTTCGCTGGGTATGTTGCTGAAACATCAATTCCCTACCAACGACGATTTTGTTTATCACGAAGGGTGTTGGCACAGTTTGTCGTTTCATGGTGATTTTTCTGCCCCTACTCAGCAAGAGTTGATGGCAAACATTCATCAATCATTGGATGATTGTCAGGAGATTTTGCAACAGATTTCTTGCTTGTTGATCACTTTTGGCTCGGCTTATGTGTATGAAAGGAAACTGACTGGTAAGGTGGTGGCTAATTGTCATAAATTGCCAGAAAAACTGTTCAGTCGCCGACGGTTGTCGGTCGATGAGATCGTGCGTACCTATAGGTCAGTGCTATCGGCCATCTGGGAGGTCAACCCAAGTTGCCGTATCTTGTTTACCGTGAGTCCTATTCGGCACGTTCGCGACGGCCTGCATGAGAACCAGCTCAGTAAGGCAACCCTCTTATTGGCCATCGATGAACTTAAACAGCTGTTTCCCAGTCAGGTGTTATATTTTCCTGCCTATGAATTGTTAATGGATGAATTGCGCGATTATCGTTTTTATGCTGATGATCTGGTGCATCCGTCCGAAATGGCCGTCGAATACATTTGGCAACGATTCACAACGGCATATTTTACCCAAGAGGCTATAGAAACGATGGAAAGTGTTAAAGAAATAAAAAAAATGATGGAACACCGTCCTTTGCATCCAGAATCGAAAGAGTATGCACGTTTTTTGCATCAAATTGTGTTAAAAATAGAAACACTTTCAGAAAAATATCCTTACTTTGATTTCGAAAAAGAAAAAGAATCATGTCTTACCAAATTGAACAGATTGCATTAGAGATGGGCGCACAGCGGGTAGGTGATACCCCTGCTACCATCGATTGGCTGTTGACAGACAGTCGCTCCCTCAGTTTTCCTGAGGCAACTCTGTTCTTTGCCTTGACGACAAAGCGCAACAGTGGTGTAAATTATATCAATGAACTATATCAACGTGGTGTAAGAAACTTTGTGGTGGCTCGCGCCGAATACAGTGGGGTGGAAGCCCTCAATTTAAAGGATACCAATATTTTACTGGTACCCAATACGCTAAAAGCCCTGCAAAAGTTGGCACAAAGCATTAGGAAACAATTCCATATTCCTGTGGTGGGCGTTACTGGCAGTAACGGCAAAACGGTGGTGAAGGAATGGTTGCACCAATTGCTGAGTCCAGATAGAGTGGTGGTGCGCTCTCCTCGCAGTTATAACTCGCAGATTGGTGTGCCTTTGTCTGTATGGCAATTGCACGAAGGTACCGAATTGGCCATCTTTGAAGCAGGTATATCCCAACCTGGTGAAATGGAGTCGCTGCGTGACATCATTCAGCCAACCATCGGAGTGATTACCAACATTGGTGGGGCGCATCAGGAGAATTTCTTCTCACGTCAGGTGAAATGTATGGAGAAGTTGACACTATTCCGTGACAGCGATGTGGTGATTTACAATGGCGATGATGATTTTATCAATAATTGTGTAAACAACTCTTTGTTGGCTACCCGATCAATGGCGTGGAGTCGTAAGGATGGTGATAGGCCTTTATATATAAGTAAGGTGCAAAAAGGTGATGAGAGTACGCTGATAACTTATCGTTATTTGGACATGGAGAACCGTTTTACTTTGCCATTCATTGACGATGCCTCTATTGAGAATTCATTGCATTGCTTAGGCGTTTGCTGCTATTTAATGTTACCCCCCGAGCAGATTGCCGAGCGCATGGCGAAACTCGAACCTGTGGCTATGCGTCTGGAGGTGAAGGAGGGAAAGAATGGTTGCATGCTCATCAACGACAGCTATAATTCTGATCTCACTTCTCTGGAACTGGCTTTGGATTTCTTGTATCGTCGTTCGCAAGATAAGCAATTGAAGCGTACGCTGATACTGAGCGATATATTAGAAACTGGCAAGAAGGCGCATATGCTGTATGGCCAGGTGGCACAACTCCTAAAGAGCAAAGACATTCATCGCATCATTGGTGTGGGTGAGGAGATTGCTTCTTGTGCCGACGAATTTAATATGGAAAAATCTTTCTTCCATACTACGGCCGATTTGATGAAGGCCATCAATGATAGGAAGCTGAACTTGGAACATGAGATGATTTTGATAAAGGGGGCACGTAAGTTTGGTTTCGATGAATTGACAGAGGCGATTGAGAAGAAGGTGCATGAAACCATCTTAGAGGTGAACCTGAGTGCTTTGGTAGCCAACCTCAACTACTATCGCAGTCTGCTGAAACCTACCACCAAAATGGTGTGCATGGTGAAGGCCTCGGCCTATGGAGCAGGGGCTATCGAGGTGGCTCGCACATTGCAGGATCATCGGGTGGATTACTTGGCAGTGGCCGTGGCTGATGAAGGTGCCGAATTGCGCAAGGCTGGTATTCATGCCAATATACTGATTATGAATCCTGAGATGACGGCCTTTAAGACCATGTTCGACTATAAGCTGGAACCAGAGGTGTATAGTTTCCATTGGTTGGAGGCATTGATTGATGCTGCCGAGAAAGAGGGCATCACCAATTATCCTATTCATATTAAACTGGATACAGGCATGCATCGCTTGGGTTTCGACCCTTCTGACATGCCAGCTTTGATACAACGCTTGAAGCGTCAGAATGCCCTGATCGTCAGGTCGGTCTTCTCACATTTCGTGGGTAGTGATTCCGAGCAATTCGATGCTTTCTCCTGCCGACAGATCAATACTTTCCTGAAAGCATCTGCCGAGCTGCAAGCTGCCTTTCCGCATAAGATACTGCGTCATTTGTGCAATTCAGCTGGTATAGAGCGTTTTCCTGACATTCAGATGGATATGGTGCGCTTAGGGTTAGGTCTCTATGGCATCAACCCAATTACGAATGCGGTCATGCACAATGTTTGTACCCTGAAGACTACCATCTTACAGACGCACGATGTGCCAGCTGACGAAACGGTGGGCTATAGCCGTAAGGGGCATCTTACTCGGCCGTCACGCATTGCTGCCATACCTATCGGTTATGCCGATGGTTTGAACCGTCACCTGGGTAATGGGCACTGCTATTGCTTGGTGAATGGTCAGAAAGCACCTTATGTAGGAAATATTTGCATGGATGTGTGCATGATTGATGTTACCGACATTGACTGCAAGGAAGGTGACAAGGTGGAGATTTTTGGCGACCACCTGCCTGTAACGGTGTTAAGCGATACGCTGGATACCATTCCTTATGAGGTCCTGACCAGTGTGAGCACACGAGTGAAACGAATTTATTTTCAAGATTAAAGATAAAAATTATTATTAACAATATTAAAACAATTGAATTATGGAAAACTTACTGTTAATGTTTATGCCTTCGGGCTCAGAATGGATCATTATCGCGTTGATCATCCTGTTACTGTTTGGTGGCAAGAAAATTCCTGAATTGATGAAGGGTCTTGGTAAGGGCGTTAAGAGCTTCAAGGATGGTGTTAATGAGGCTAAGAGCGAAATCAATGAAGCTACTAAGGAACTGGAAGATAAGGACACAAAGGCTAAGGATAATTAATTGATAATTGATAATTGATAATTGATAGTTGATAGTTGATAGTTGAGAGTGGAGAGTTGATAGTTGGTTACTAGAATAGTGTGTAGCTAACGGAGGAATGATTGCTTCAATCTCATTTATCATTATCTATTGAATTATGGAAGACAGAGAATTGACGTTTTGGGAGCACTTAGATGTGCTACGCTGGGCATTGGCCCGTATTGTGGGATTGTGGTTTGTATTGGCCATAGGTTTCTTTATTGCTATGCCGTACATTTTCGACCCTGTTATCATGGGGCCGTGCCACGACAATTTTGTCTTCTATGGATTCCTACGAAAGATAGGTGAGGTGTTCAACCTGACGGGCGATTTCTTTACCCAGCGTTTTGACATCAAGTTGCAGAATATCAATCTGGCAGCACCTTTCTTTGTGCATCTCACTACGTCATTCGTTCTTTCAATTATCATCCTGGTTCCTTATATCTTTTGGGAAATCTGGCTCTTCATTCGGCCTGCTCTTTATCCCAACGAGGCTGCTGGCGTGCGTAAGGCGTTGCTTTTGGGCAATGTCATGTTCTACATCGGTATGGCTGTGGGCTATTTCATGGTCTATCCGTTGGCGTTGCGCTTTCTCTCTACCTATGATTTGAGTGAAAATATTGACACGCTCATCTCACTTAACTCCTACATCGACAACTTTATGATGTTGGTGTTAGCCATGGGGATTGCCTTCGAGTTGCCTTTGGTAACATGGTTACTCTCCCTCTTCGGTTTGATTACTCGTAGCACATTGCGCGAATATCGCCGTCATGCCATCGTGGTGATTGTCATTGCCGCTGCTATCATTACTCCAACGGGTGATCCGTTTACTCTGACAGCTGTGGCCTTGCCTTTGTACGCACTTTACGAGTTGAGTATCTTAATGATAAAGGAGGAGAAGGACGAAGATGATGCTGATGCTGATGACACTAGCGATGGTGGCTCTGATGGAGGTGATGAACCCGATGGACCTGCACCTGCCTTAGAGAAGAAACCTGATGGTGGTGGCGATCCTGATGCCCCTGATGCAGAGGCAAAACAGGTTAAGCCTGAGGATAAAGATATCCATGATACTTTCCGCAAACAGCGTGAGGCTGCTGCTCAGGCTAAGATTGAAGAGAAAAACAAAGCTTTGCAAGAGCGTTTGGACAAAGCGGCTGCTGCTACAGGTGTGGCTGGTGCTGCTGCAGCAACAGCGGATGCTTCCGATGGTACTACCAAGGAACTTACGGCCAATACTGATTCATCTGTAAAGGATGCCTTGGCAGAAGCCAAAGAGGCTACGCCTGTGAAGAAAAAGAAACGTGAACCTCGTATGGTCATCATCAACGATGAAATTTATTGGGAGGAAGGACCTGAGATTGATGATGATGAAGAAGAGATGCCGGAAGAGAAACAAAAAGAGGAGGAATTGCCTGCTTCTGAGGAAGAAAAATCGGGCGAAACAACAGCGGAAGAGTCAAAAGCTGGGGAAACTCCAACAGAGGAAACACCCACTGCTGGCACTTCGACCGAGGAAACTGTAACTGGTGAAGCATCGTCGGAGGTGGCTGATGATGAAACGCCTGTTGATAGTTCGACTGCTGAAAGCTCTGAAGAAGTGGCTACTTCAGAAACATCTGCTGCAGATGAAACCCTTGCTGAACATCAGTCGGAGACAATGGAATCTGCTGCAGAATCTTCTTTGGAAGAACCTTACGTGCAGGAAACCGTTAACCAGCCTGAAGCTTTGCAGACTCCTTATTATGACGACCCAGAGGCTATGCCTGATTTGAGCAACTATTATGCTGAGAACCAGCGTCAGATTGCCGAAGAAGAAGCTGCTGAGGTCTTGAAAAACACACCCACTGATGTGGCATCCTTGGCAGATGCCATTCCATCTAGTCCGTCAGTACCATTGAGCTCATCTACCAATGACATTGTGGAACAAGCTCGTATGGCAGCTGAGAATGCTCGTAAGGCTGCAGAACAAGCTGTAAAGGCTGCTCAAGAGGCTGCTCGCATTGCCGAGGAAACTGCCAAAGCTGCCGAAGAGGCTGCTAAACAAGCTGCAGAACAAGCAGCGAAGGTGGCGGCAGAAGCAGCAAGTCCAGCTATTGACGTAAGTGGCATTCGATATGACTATGGACGATTCAACCAGTGAAACGCTTAAGGGTGACATACCTGCACAAAGATGAGCAATATCTATATGTGCAGTCTGATGAATGGAAAACTGGCGAAACTTTAAGGGTGCGCTATGCACTGGTTGATGTCAATGCCGAGTTTAATGATACAGTGGAGTTGCTGTGGCCACGCGCTCAACTCAATCTTCTGGATATAACGATTGATGACGAGGGGGCGCTTGTTCCCCAGTTCATCGTATTGGAGCCTGACTTCCTGATGGATGCCAGCTCTTTGGCCGAGTGCTACAGGAATTATGGCGCTCATCCGGCCAATTATCTTCTGTCCCGACTCACTCCGTCCGAAAATACACGCCACCTTATTTTGGGTAACATCGCCAATACCTTCCTCGACGAATGGATCAATAATGATGCCCCTGATTATACGGAGAGTATGAGGAAGACTTTCCGTCAGAACCCTGTTAATATCTCTGCTTGTGCCGATTTGCAGGACGCTAAAATAATAAGTGAGTTTAGCCAGAATTGTCGGCTGCATTTTCAGAACATTCAAAAAACGGTAACTACTACCTTCCGTGAGCCTAACTATCAGTTGGACAAAACCGATGCTGTGCTGGAACCTTCCTATATTTGCGAGGCATTGGGCATTCAAGGACGTCTTGACTACATGCAACGCGACATGCGTTCTTTTATAGAGATGAAATCGGGCCAAGCCGATGAATATACCATGCCAGGCCATGTGTTACCCAGGGAGAATAACCTGGTGCAGATGTTGCTCTACCAAGCCATGCTGGAATATACCATGGGCATCGACCATCGGCAGAGCAAGGCTTACCTGCTCTATACTCGTTATCCGATGCTCTATCCAGCCCGTCCTTCCTGGACCATGGTGCATCGCATCATCAACCTGCGTAATCGCATTGTGGCGATCGATTATCTGGTGCAAGAACATGATGATGAAAACTATACTGCTGAGGTCTTAGCACAAATTAATCCGCTAACGCTCAACGAGCTACACCTCACCAGTACACTTTGGACTAAGTATCAGGAGCCTAAGATAGCAGCCTTCCAGCATTGTTTGCAACGACTCACGGCATTGGAGCGCAGCTATTTCTATACGCTTTACAATTTTATTACGCGTGAACAGTTTACTTCCAAAACGGCTATTGCTTCTGATTGCGAGGGGCGTAGAGGACAAGCCATGTTGTGGCTCGGTACTATGGCCGAAAAGTTGGACACGGGTGATATTGTGGCCAATCTGCATATCCTCGAGAATCATGCCGATGAGATAAGCAAACCTTATTTAATTCTGCAAACAACGCATCGCTCTATAAGTTCTACTGCTGAGGAATGTGATGCAGAAGCTTCCACCTCTTTCAATATATCTTCTCAAGTAGAGCAGGGGGAGGCAGGACAGCAAGACATGGCCTCAGGACTTTCTATTTTTAATTTCCGAGAGGGTGATGCTGTTGTGTTGTATCGTCGTGATACTGCTGCTGCCAATGTAACCAATCAGTTGCTGTTTAAAGGTTCTTTGGAAGAAATCCGACCTGATGGCAGTTGGAAGATTGTTCTTCGACAACCTCAACGTAATCATAAGGTATTGCCACTTGACAGCCTCTATGCCTTTGAACATGACTACATGGATACTTCTTATCGTTCCATGTACCAAGGACTGGCTCTTTTTCTGCGCGCATCGCAACAACGTCGCGACTTACTCTTAGGTCAGCGTCCACCTCAGCAAGATGCTCATTACCGTCAAGCTATCCATGAGGCAAAAGATGATTTCCAACGCATCACACTGAAGGCTTTGGCAGCAAATGACTATTTCTTGCTGGTAGGGCCTCCTGGCACAGGTAAGACTTCCATGGCTTTGCGTAGCATGGTGACGGCCTTCTTGGAGCGCGACCAACAAATTTTGTTGCTGAGTTATACCAATAGGGCAGTGGATGAGATTTGTAAGATGCTCGAAAAATTGGAGGCTGATTATATACGCATCGGCTCGCCTACTGTTTGTGCTGCACCTTACCGCCCTCATTTGCTGGAGCAACAAGTCGCAGCCTTTAATTTGCGGAGTGAAGTGTTGCAACGCTTACAAAGTTGTCAGATTTTTGTGGGTACGGTCTCTACCATGTCTATGTACAATTCTCTGTTCAGTGTCAAGCATTTTGATGTGGCCTTGATCGATGAGGCTACCCAGATTTTGGAACCCCAGCTCTTGGGTTTGCTTTGCATGCAAGATGCTGAAGGAAGGGATGCAATCAGTAAGTTTATCCTCATCGGCGACCATAAGCAGTTGCCGGCTGTTGTGCAACAACCCTCCACCGCTTCCGAGGTGAAGAGCCCTCTCTTGCGCGACATTGGTCTGACCAACCTCAAAGATTCCCTCTTTGAACGCCTTTATAGAAACAATGGCGGACTGTCTGTTGACATGTTGACTCGTCAGGGTCGTATGCATCCTGCCGTAGCTAAGTTTGCCAACGAGGCTTTTTACGAAGGAAAATTAGAACCCGTTGGCTTGCCCCACCAGTTGGAGGCCTCGGACCATTTGCAGCGCACTGCTTTCTATCCCTCTGTGCCAGAACCTCTTGCTAATTCTCACAAGATCAATCATAGCGAAGCAGTAATCGCTGCTCACTTGGCACTTACCATCTATCAGCAAACAAATGATTTTGATGCCCAGCATACCTTGGGTATCATCACTCCTTATCGCAGTCAGATTGCCTTGATTAGGAGCGAATTGGCCAAATTATCCATTCCTGCCTTGAACAGTATTACGATTGATACCGTTGAGCGGTATCAAGGCAGCGAACGCGATGTCATTATCTATAGTTTCTGTGTCAACCGCGTGTGGCAACTGCAACAACTCAGTAATCTCACTGAAGAGAATGGTTACCAGATAGACCGCAAGTTGAATGTGGCCCTGACGCGTGCGCGAAAGCAGCTCTTGCTGGTGGGTGTGCCTCAGTTATTGCATCAACACCCTGTTTATCACAGACTGTTGGAATATTTTCCAAATTCAAAATAAATAGTAATAATCATATAAAACTAAGAAGAAATGAACGAAGTATTAAATTATTTGAAAGAATGTGGTGCCTATTACCTCGCTACTTGCGAAGGCGATCAGCCACGTGTACGCCCTTTTGGTGCCGTTGAAATTATTGATGGTCGCATGTACATCATGACCGGCAAAGTTAAGAATGTTTATCAGCAGTTAGAAGCTAACTGCAAATTCGAGATTTGTGCCATGAAGGCATCTGGTGCCGAGTGGATGCGTTTGTGTGGCAAGGCAGTCAATGATGATACCTTGTCAGTAAAAGAAAAATTCCTCGAACTTGATCCAGAATTGAAGTCTATGTACAAGGCTGACGATGGCAACATGGCTGTACTCTATATCACTGAAGCTACAGCTACTTTCTATTCATTCAATGCGGCACCTAAAGAGGTAAAGTTTTGATTTATAGATATCATATAGGCAGCACCAATTTTGGTGCTGCTTAATTGTTTATATTCTTTCTCTCATCCTCCCAGTCTTCAAATTCTAACTCCAACTCAATCCATCTTGGTTTGTCTAATGACGAATCACCCTTTTGGTTCGACACACCTAAGCCTATCAGTCGAATGGGGTGCGACTCGAACTCTACGTTTTTTAACAATCGCTTGGCCAGTGGCAAAATGTCATCTTTAGTAAGCAGCACGTGGGCAACGGTGGTGCTTCGTGTAATTTGTTGGAAATCATTAAATTTTACCTTCAGCGTTAGTGTGCGCCCCTCAAAATTGTTTTTGGCGATGCGGCGTTCCAATTCAAGCACTGCGTGGTATAATTCGATGATGACGGCCGACTGGTCGCTAATGTCTTTTTCGAAAGTCCGTTCACAGCTTACCGACTTCCTTTCCCACTCAGCGATAACAGGACGAAGGTCGATGCCACGAGCAAAGTCGTAAAATACCCGACCCATTTTGCCAAATTCCTGTGTCAGCCAACTCAATGAAGTATTTCTGAGGTCCAATCCTGTGAAGATACCCATGCTGTGCATTTTCTCCGCCGTCTTTTCCCCCACACCCCATATTTTCTCCACCCTCAGTTTAGCAATAAAGTCAAGCGCACGGTCAGGGTGAATCACCGTCAGTCCATCAGGCTTTCGCCAGTCAGAGGCAATCTTTGCCAAAAATTTGCAATAACTCACCCCAGCCGAAGCCGTCAGTCCGGTCCTTTCATAGATCCGTTGTTTGATTTCACGGGCAATATCCACCCCCAACTCCATCCCCTTTTTATTCTCGGTCACATCTAAAAAAGCCTCGTCGAGCGAGATGGGTTCAATCAAGTCAGTATAGTCATGGAAAATCTCATGCAGTTGTGCCGACACCTCCTTATAACGTTGAAAATGAGGCTCAACAATGATGAGTTGTGGGCACAGTCGTTTCGCCACCTGGATAGATTGTGCAGAGTGTACCCCAAACTTTCTGGCCTCATAACTGGCGGTAGATACCACTCCGCGTTCCGCATCGTGCCCCACCACTATCGGTTTGCCTTTCAACGCTGGTTGGTCAAGTTGCTCAACAGCAGCATAGAACTGATCCATATCTACATGAATGATTTTCATAGACTCATAGAAACTTGAATAGAGCGATATTATTTTTTATTTCTTCATCTTCTTTTTTTTTCTTCCGCTTCTTCTTCCGCTAAGATATACAATTTAGCGGAAGAGCGGAAGAAGATTTAAATTTTACTTTAAAAAATTACACTTAAAAGCCAATTTTTCGCTTTTGATGAGGAACTTCGATGGGAGCAATGTCATCCGAATTGAGCACACGGAACAGGTTTTTGTCAGTCAGCTGTTGCTTGACACAACGGGTGGCATGCTGGATATAAATACGTTCCAGTAAGTTGGCAACATAACGGGCATTACCCCATGTTTGTGGGTCGTGCACCATGAAGTCTTGTTCCACTTGCTGACGATATTTTTCCCAAGCCCCTTCTGTGAACTGGTACTGGTATTCTTTGATACGAAGTTGGGTGATGTTCAGCAACTCCTCCACGGTGAAATCTTCGAACTCGAACCTGTTAGGGAAGCGTGAATAGAGGCCAGGGTTGGTGGCAATGAGCTTTTGCATGCGATCTTTGTAGCCACAGAGCACTACGGCAATGTCACGCTGTGTTTCATCGGCCAGTATATTCATCAGTAACTGCAAGGTAAGCCTACATGGGTCATTTGGGTTATCACTCCACAGCAAATAGGCTTCATCGATCATTAGTACGCCACCTCGTGACTTTCTAACTACATGACGAACAGCGCGTTCCACGTCGCCCCAAAAGCTGCCCAAGAAAGTGCCACGATCGCACACCACCACATGCCCTTTCGACAAAGCGCCAGCTTCGTGTAACAAGGAACCGAAAATTTTGGCAACGGTAGTTTTGCCAGTGCCTGGGCGCCCTAAGAAGATGCTATGCAGTGAAACATGATGTGTTTTACAACCAGGAAAGTTCTTTTCCATTTGCTGGTTGTATTTTGTGAGTGCAATTAATTCGTCGATGCGTCGTTTGATACCGGCACAGCCTACCAGCTTATTGAGCTCTTCGCGTGGGTTTTCGAGTGGAGACAAAAACTCAAATTTCCCTATAAACTCATCGTTCATCTCATTGATGTCAGGACTAAAGTCCAGCTTTTCGGAATCATCGTCCAGCTTTTCGGAATCATCGTCCTTCTTTTCGGAATCATCGTCCTTCTTTTCGGAATCATCATCCAGCTCTTCGGAATCATCATCCAGCTCTTCGGAATCATCGTCCAACTCTTCGGAATCATCGTCCAACTCTTCGGAATCATCGTCCAACTCTTCGTAATCATCATCCAGCACATCGTAATCATCATCATCATAGTCCCCGTCATTAGTGACATTTAAATCGTTATCTTCAGGCAGAGCAACATCGTTAGGTTCAGTAGCCAACTTGCTGTCATCATTAGAAGATACCTCAGCAATGCTGGCAGGCATGTTGTCGATAGGCTCCTCGATGGGAGCACAGATACTCGCTAGAAGCGTTTTGCTTGTCAAAATTTCGTTACGCATAAAAACAATTTTAAGCACAATAAAAAAACAAAATATATAAAATGCCCCAGAAAAAAGGGCACAAAGAAAGGATAGACAAGTGCCAAAACACAAGTCTATTAGAACGTTTATAGAGTCTCCAAAGGGAAGATTCTATCACAAATAATAACTGTAGCAATAAGTCAAAGAACGAAGAATGAGATAAATGGGCATAGTTGTGGGGCCCAAAAAAAATTAAAAAACAAAATAAAAAACAATACTTTATCAGTACTGTCTTTTACTGTCTTTACAATGACTAATCATTGTTTTCACTCTTTGTTCTTATGTAACAATTTATTTATTTAGATAGAATCTGTAAGATTCAGCCTACAAAGCTACAAATTAGTTTTGAATTTTCCAAATATTTTTGCATAAAAATGAAAAAATTATTCCTATTCAGCTGCAGCAGCCTCCTCAGCTGCTTTGTCGGTTATGCGCTTCTCGATGTAGCGAATCTTGAGTTGTGCCTCTTCTTTCGCCTTGTTCAGTTCGGCTATATTATTTAATAAGGTAGCCAATTCCAAAATGTTAGCAGCAGCTTTACGGTCGGCCACTGTCATACTGGTGTTGAAGTTGCGATCGCCCATGAACTGCACCTTCAGGTTCTCTGTTTGATGTGCCGCAATAAAATCAATCACACCTCCGTCTTCACCATATTTATAATCAGCTTTCTCAATCCGTTCACCCATGTCGGTCGTCTCGTAGCTATCTTTCGAA
>JAIKZS010000005.1 GCA_024682035.1 Bacteroidaceae bacterium | reverse complement strand
GTAACCTCAACAATCTCACGCCGCAATAATATCTGCAACGCATCCATAATGCGTTGTTGCACACTATCGCCATTGGGCTGAATTTGCCATCCATGATAGTTGGTGCCATCGTAAGCCAAATATATAAAGTAACGTTGCATTTGTCAAATAAAACTGCTATCTTTACACCGCAAATATATAAATTATTATGAAAATCTCCAAGATTAGCTCCGTTATCGTGCTACTGGCAGGTGTTTGCCTGTTAGGCAGCTGTAAAAAGAAAGACATGTCCATGAAAATGAACGATCCTCACAATATTAAAGGCGTCATTAGTTACCAACGTGAATTTCCTGACGACAACGATACACAACTATCTGCAGCCAAAGCCATTGGCGTTAAGCCTTTCAAAAAAGCCGAAGATGCTCAAAACAATGAGAAACTGAGTTTGATAGAAAGTAATGAGCATTACGTCATAGAAAAGCTGACGCACTCAGTACCATATGTAGTGCCACAAACGGCTCAGTTAATTGACGATATTGGCGCTAACTTTTTAGATTCATTAGCCAATAAAGGACTGAATCCCTATCGTGTGGTCATTACCTCGCTTACTCGCTCACAAGAACAACAAAAACAACTCTCACGAAGCAATATCAACGCTACTGTTAATTCTACCCATTGCTATGGCACTACCTTCGACATCAGCTGGAAAAGCTTCGAACAGGTAGCTGATGAAGATGGCAGACCTATGCAAGAAGTGGGAACAGATACCCTCAAAATGGTACTGAGTGAGGTGCTGCGTGATGCACGCCTTGCCAAACGCTGCTACATCAAGTATGAACGTAAACAAGGATGCTTTCATATAACTACGAGATAGTTAATAATGATGAATGATGAATGATGAATGAAGAATTTAGATTGAAAAACTGGTATTAGAGAACTATCAATTATCAACTATCAACTATCAACTATCAATTATCAATTCACTCAAGGAGTTTCCATGCTTTAGATAGAGAGCTCACCACATCACTGGCTATGAGCGCAATTTCTCCCTTCTCACGAGCAGCCAAATCCCCTGCAATGCCATGAATATATACCCCCATTTTGGCTGCGGTATCAGCATCATAGCCTTGCGCCAGCAAAGCCAGAATAACGCCTGTTAATACATCACCACAACCTCCAGTAGCCATTCCTGGGTTGCCTGACACATTAAACCAGCAATGACCTTCGGGCGAAATAACAGCGGTATAAGCCCCCTTCAGCACAATGAAAACATGGCAAGTCTGCGCCAAATTAACAGCTTTCATCAAACGCTCATACGAATTAGCACACTTACCCACCAAGCGTTCCATCTCACCAGGATGGGGTGTAATAATGCTACCCTGTGGCAACCTACGCAAATAGCTATGATTTTCACCTATCAGATTAATTGCATCAGCGTCTATCACCATGGGCGCAGAACTTCTACTTATCAACTGATAAAGAGCTTGCTGTGTCACATTTGCTTTTCCCAATCCGGGACCCACGCCAATGGCCTGATATGCTTCCAAGTTAGGAGTATCTGTAAAACAGACCTCACTTATATCCAGGGAAGTCATGGCCTCGGGTACAGATGTTTGCACAATGGTGTTATTGCATAGCGGCACATGAACAGTAAGCAGACCTACTCCGGAGCGCAAACATGCTCGAGCTGCCAGTACTGAAGCACCAGCCATCCCCTGTTGACCCGCCACGAGTAAAGCCCTACCAAAATCACCTTTATGTGAAAAACGGCTACGCAACTTCAGCTTATACCTCATTCTGCTTGCATCGCCCATCTCGTAAGGGGTATCGGTCAGCATTATGGCCTCCTTGCTCAAACCGATATCAAGCACCTTCCATGCCCCCACATAAGTTTCGTTCTCGGCAAACAGAAAAGCCAATTTTGGGAACTGCAGACTCAGGGTATAATCTGCTTTCACCACATGTTCCATGATGTTGTTGGTATTATCCTCTCCCATCAATCCACTGGGAATATCAATGCTAACCACTGTAGCCCCTGCTGCGTTAATAAACTTCACCAACGAAGCAAAACCGCCACTAAGCGGTCTATGAAGTCCGCTACCAAACAAACCATCAACAATCACATCATCTTCCGTCAGCTTCGGAGGTGTAAACTGGGTGGTTATCTCATGGAATGTCACCCCCTCAGCCCCCATTAGCAAATCGCGATTGGTCTCACAATCGGCCGACAGTTTCCCCGTAGTATTAAACAAATAGGCTTCGGGACGATAACCATTGTCGGCCAACAAACGAGTCACTGCCAAAGCATCGCCTCCGTTGTTACCCGGACCAGCAAAAATTACAAACCGCGTATCATCTTTATCGGGCCACTGACTCATTAATTCTTTAGTTATGGCAGTAGCGGCACGCTCCATCAAGTCGAGCGAATGAATGGGTTCGTGCTCAATAGTATATGCATCAATTTGCTTGATGGTAGCTGTAGGAAAAATCTTCATAGTTAACAATTAATTCTTTGTAGCAGGACTTACAAATGTAGATGGAGCAACTTTACCCTCCTTCTTCAATTTGGCAAATTCTTTCTTCGCCTTTTCCAGCTGTTTCTGGAAACCTTCATCAGCATGCAAACGAGCCACTACACCAGATGCCACAATGCGACCATTGTCCACATCGCTTTGATAATGATAACCCGTAATAACACGGCTTTCACCTATCTCATAACCACGCTTCAATATTTCATTCTGGCGATCTACGTTAATCTCGGCCAGCACTAATGCTGTTGCCCAGCCTATGGCTGTATGCCCAGAAGGATAAGATCCATTGTTTATCAAAGCAGCCTCATCTTCAGGCACACTGGTACCAATGCCGAAATAGACAAATGGACGCATACGTTGGTAGTACACTTTTGCCTCGCCACCACTCAATACCCCGGCATCGCCGTTCATATTGGTCATCAGCTTATAAATTTCTGGAGTATTCTGCTCACTAATTTCAATACCAAAAGCCTCACTAAAAGCAGTAGCCACCCCTTTAGGTGTCACATCTGCATCTGCAACAGCTTGCTTGCCACGTGGACGCAAACGCTGGTAACGGCCCCAATTGAAACGCCCCTCATCTACTGAGAACTTAGCACTGCCTGGTTCTGGAGGAGGTGGCAACAAATATACACTACTGGGTACGTCAGATTGTTCAAGGAAAAAATACTGTGGAGCTGTGCTATGGTCATACACTCCAGCACGAGCTTTTGATGCTGCATCTTGCGCCATCACCTGTGTGGTAGCCATCAATAATGTTGCGAAAAATAAGACTTTCTTCATAACATATAATATTTTAATAGTTTATAGCATAATAAGAATAGAGTGATATACCTATCACAATGAGCAAGCCAATGACTACGGGCACCCACCACTCTCGCACTTCTGGCAGAAAGGTCTGCTTGGTTATTTTCCTGTAAACAAACCATACGAAGGTAGCTGCCACCCAACCGACTAAAGCTCCACATAAAATATCTCCAGGATAATGAACACCCAGATAAATTCGTGAGTAACAGTTCACAATGGCCCATACCATGATGAAAGCAGGAAGCTTGCAGCGTCTTAATAGATACAGCAAGAAGAAAGCTAAACCAAAGGAATTAGCGGCATGACTGCTGGGAAAACCATACCGGCCGCCCCTATAGCCATCAACAATATGTACCATATTACTTATAGGATTATCCAGATTAGCAGGGCGCAACCTACCTACGGCATGTCGTATCACAGAAGAACTCAGCTGATCGGCAACTACTATCACCAAAGCAACAGCCAGCAAGCACATCAGTGCCTGTTTGGGCACCATGTTCCTGAATAGCACATAGGCCAGTGCCAAGTACATAGGCACCCAAATCCATTTTCCCGTAAAGAGCATCATGAATGTATCGAAAAAGGCATTGTGAGCCCCGTTCAGCCACATTAATAAATCAGTATCTGCAGAAATAATAACATCCATTCTCTTATAATATTTTCTTTAAATGCAACCTATGATCAATGCACGCAGGCAATTCATTTTCAAAATGACTCACCATTATCAGCGTCTTTTCTTTCTGTGAACAGAAATCATTAATAATGCTCTTCACTTTCCTACGATTAAAAGTATCCAACCCATGTAAAGGCTCGTCAAGAATCAGCAATTCAGGATTCTTTACAAAAGCCCTTGCCAACAAGACCAAGCGTTGTTCTCCATCACTCATACGCAAGAACAGTCGATCGGCCAACGAACCTATTCCAAACTTCTCCATACACTGTAAGCAAGCCTCACGCTGTTCAGGCTTGGGTTTTACATACAATCCTATAGAGTCGTGAAGGCCACTTGCCACAATGTCAATGGCTGGCAAATTCTTCAAGTAGGCACGGTGCATTTCAGGACTCACATAGCCTATGTGCTTCTTGATATCCCAAATACTCTCGCCTGTTCCACGTTTTCTGCCAAACAAACTTACATCGCAGGCATAGCTCTGTGGATTATCGGCACAAATTATACTAAGTAAAGTCGATTTCCCGCACCCATTTTCGCCGCTCAATGCCCATTTTTCTCCTTTTCGCACCACCCAATCCAAGTCTTTCAAAATGGTCCGGTTTCCGTAGCGAATACTCACCTTGTTCAATCGTACAATCTCAGGCGAATCCACATCATGTACTCCATCGAGGCTCGGTACATTATTATCAACTGTCCGGTTAACTATCGTATTAAACCAATCCCGATAGTCGTTCAAAGTCATTTTGCCAGCCACTTTCATGTCTTTCACCTTTACCACATGTGTAATAAAGTCGGGCACACTGTCCATCATGCTCATCACTAATATCATTTGTACACCTTGATTCTCGGTCAATTGTTGTAGCAAATCGGTCAACAAATCACGTGTAGCTGCATCCAGACCAATATAGGGATTATCTAGTATAAGAATACGAGGTTGCGAAAGCAACATCTTCGTGAGTTGGAACTTGCGCATTTCACCACTACTAAGCAAGATAATTGGTTTGTCCAACATTTCCTCTATATGAAACATATCGAACAATTGCTGTTGAAACTTATCCATCTCGTAGCTGCCCAGTAAATCCTTCACCAGCGCCACCTCATCTAAGTCGGTAGAGTTCCATCGCTGCTGGTAATAATAATTGGTATCAGCGCTGCCAAAAGTATCACGAAAACTAATGTGCTTAATATTCATATAGGCCTCTTCCCATTTGGATGGTGAAAAATCATAATCCAATGAGCCTCTGTGCAACGGATATTTACCCATCAGCATATCCACCAATCTGCTCTTGCCTGCACCATTCTCTCCCACTATAGCCACATGCTCACCCTTTAGTATCTCCACGCTTACTGGCTCCGCCATACGAGCATCGGGCAAACGAGGCCAAGCATCTGTTAGCCTTATAGAATATTGATTTTTAATATCATTATTCAATATAAAATTTTCGTTCATCATTCTTCAATCTTCATTATACACTACAAGAGCCGTTTCCGGTGCCACAGAAAGCACAGGCCCATACAAAAAGCCAAGCCCCATTTCATTCACCATTCCGTTAAGCACTACCGCAACATACCTTCCTTCTGGCACCGTTACCTTAGCCACCTCTCGACGAGCATTCAGTACCACTAAAATATTTTTCCAAATATCATTACCAGCATTGTTCTTCAAACAGAATGCCACCAAGCCACTACCCTCTACAGGCAAGAATTCTAAATGTTGCCGAACTTGCTCTGCATTACCCAGTCGAAAAGCCGGGTGATGCTTGCGCATAGCAATCAAGCCCTTATAATAATTAAATACCCACTGATAATGTGCTTTATTATGCCAGTTAATAGCATTCACACTATCAGGACTCTGGTAACTATTGTGTACAAACTTTTTGTCGCGCATCACCTCCTCGCCAGCAAAAATAAAAGGAATACCCTGCGATGTTAGCACGGCCGTCTGTGCCAGCATGTCCAGCTTCTCCAAGTCGTTGCCCTTCAAATCAGGCACCGAAGTGCGCAACCTGTCCACCAAGCACATATCATCATGACAACTCACATAGCTCATCATTTGTATAGGCTCTAGTGCCCACGCCTTGTCACTATAGTTTACCTCACTCATTTGCACTTGCGGATGACTAATGCCCCCCACAATTCCAAACTTAATACTTTCCTCATGTCCAGGCTCCCCCGCCAGAAAAGCTCCTTTCTTATCATCGTTCCATGGTCCACGCAAGCCATCACGCATCTCATCGCTGAAAACAGCAATACCAGGCATCTTAGCTACATTGGCCTTCATGGCCAATGAATCAGACGCATAAAGAGGTGACTCTGCAGCCCATCCCTCACCATATATCAATACCTGTGGATCAAGTTTTTGGGCCTCTTGTTTTATCTCGTTCATGGTAGCCATGTCATGCACCCCCATCAAATCAAACCTAAATCCATCAATGTGGTATTCACGCATCCAATACAGCACACTCTCTACCATGAACTTGCGCATCATGGGTCTATTGCTTGCCGTTTCATTGCCACACCCAGAGCCATTAGCATAAGTACCATCGGGTTTTATGCGGTAGAAATAGCCTGGCACAGTCTTCTCAAAAGCACTAGTAGCAGCATTATAAGTATGATTATACACTACATCCAGCACCACACGAATACCAGCCTGGTGTAAAGCCTGCACCATCTGCTTAAACTCCTTAATACGTGTTTCTGGCTGATGAGGATTGGTAGAATAGGAGCCATCAGGCACATTGTAATTCTGTGGGTCGTAACCCCAGTTATAATGACTATCTTTAAAAGTATGCTCATCTATCGACGCATAATCATAAGAAGGTAATAAATGAACATGTGTCACCCCTAGTTCTATCAAGTGATCTATGCCGGTAGTTAACCCCTCCGGACTATGCGTGCCATGCTCTGTCAAAGCCAGGAACTGTCCTTTATGTTCAATGCCAGAACTGGCATCAATAGAAAAATCGCGATGATGCATTTCATACACCACCACATCAGCCAAGCTTCTCAGGGCAGGTCTGTGATCGTTCTCCCAGCCTTCGGGCGACGTCTCATTCATGTCAATTACAGCAGCACGTATGCCGTTTATGCCCACTGCTTTGGCAAACAAACCAGGAGTGTCACCAAGCCATTCATCATTCATCTTTACATTGAAAGTATAGAATTTACCCTTTAGGTCCTTTGCCACCTTCACATGCCAAGTTCCATCATCACCCAGCTCCATATGATGAGTTTCTGCAGCATGTCCTCCCTCGGCCTGGTTGTATATCAGTAACCTCACTTCATCGGCATTCGGGCTCCATAAATGAAAATTCGAGACATTAGAGGTATATTCCATCTCACTTAAGCTACCCTTTCTCACCGGATAACTCTCAAAAGTTTCATATATCACCCTTGCTTCGTTTTTACATCCAGCCATCATGCACACCATCATAATCAAGTAAAACAAAAGTCTCTTCATTTAGCTTTTCACTTTATCGGGGTTTTTAGTAACAAAATCCTTCCAACTCTTATACTCCTTCTCCACTTTCGGTTTGCCCATCTGCATATAATGACAATAAGCAGCTCCTAACGCATCTGTAGCATCCAGAAATTTAGGCATATCATCCTCTGCAATATGCAGCAAACGTTGCAACATACCAGCCACTTGCTCTTTTGAAGCATTGCCATTGCCAGTTATCGCCATCTTTATCTTCAGAGGCGCATATTCAGTAATAGGAATGTCACGACTCAAAGCCACTGCCATGGCAACCCCTTGTGCTCGGCCCAGCTTCAGCATACTCTGCACATTTTTTCCAAAGAAAGGCGCCTCAATTGCCAATTCATCAGGCAAGTAGCTCTCAATAATACTCAGTACTCGCTCGTGAATTTTGGCCAGCTTCAAATAATGGTTGGCATATTTGTGCAAGTCAATTACCCCCATCGCAATCAGCGAAGGTTTGCCTTGCGTCACCCTCAGCACTCCATAACCCATCACGGTAGTGCCTGGGTCAATGCCCAAAATAATCTTCTCCTTTATAGGTGTCATTATTCCACCACCTCCATCATGGTCGGAAAGCCTAATACACGCTGGCGGAACACCAGCAGCAGTTCTCGGTTCAGAGTCACCCCCTGAGCATGATACCAGCGATGCAAGGCTGCTGTATCGTCTACCTCCATTTGCACTGCGTACGAGGTACAATGCCCGTCTTCGCAATCATCATGATGATGCCCCAATACACGCAATACACGCGGATTACGCATAGTGCCTTCTTTCAGCACTTCAGGAATAAAATATTCATGAATCCAATTCAAGAAAAGCTGTTCGTCAGCCTCTTCAACGTGATATGTTGTGTTATAAACAATCATAATCTGCCATTTTTATTTTGCAAAAATAATGAATTATATATATCTTTGCAACCGTTAATCGAAGATTAAAGAAATAAAAATGAGTATAATTGACAAAATTAACGAGACGTTGCAGAGTGTGCAAGACATGCAAGCCGCCAATATGGACGAGCTGGAAGCTCTGCGCATCAAGTATTTGAGTAAGAAAGGCGTCATTAGTAATTTGATGAATGACTTTCGTGAGGTGGCTGCCGATCAGAAGCGCGAGGTTGGCATGAAGCTTAATGAGCTGAAGACACTGGTGCAGGAAAGAATCACAACTTTAAAAGACCAATTCGACAGTTGCGACAATGTAGACGAGAGCATCGACCTCACCCGCACGGCCTATCCTGCAGCTTTAGGCACTCGCCATCCACTGACCATTGTAAAGAATGAGATAATCGACATTTTCGGTCACATGGGCTTCAAACTTGCCGAAGGTCCTGAAGTAGAAGACGATCTCCACGTATATACCAAACTGAACTTTGCAGCTGATCATCCAGCTCGTGACATGCAAGATACCTTCTTTGTAGAGCAGAACGAGAATGTCATCAAAAACATTATCTTGCGTTCGCATACAAGTTCAGTGCAAGCACGCGTTATGGAACAAACTCAGCCCCCTATCCGTGTAATCTGTCCAGGCCGCGTTTATCGTAACGAAGCCATCAGTGCTCGTGCTCACTGCTTTTTCCATCAGATTGAAGGTCTTTACATCGACAAGAATGTATCGTTTACCGACTTGAAACAGGTGTTGCTCACGTTTGCTCGCGAATTATTTGGTAACGACACCAAGATTCGTTTGCGCCCCTCATATTTCCCTTTCACAGAACCAAGTGCAGAAATGGACATTAGCTGTAACATCTGCGGTGGCAAGGGTTGTGGTTTCTGCAAACACACTGGCTGGGTAGAAATTTTAGGTTGTGGCATGGTCGATCCAAACGTACTAGAATCTTGTGGCATCGACAGCAAGGTTTATAGCGGTTATGCTTTCGGTATGGGTGTAGAGCGCATTGCTAACCTGAAGTATCAAGTGAGCGACCTGCGTCTGTTCAGTGAAAACGATGTGCGATTCCTCAAAGAGTTTGAGGCAGCCTTTTAAAGACAATCACAACACTATATATACAATTCAGGCGTTGCTTTTTGAGCAGCGCCTGAATTGTATATACTCACTCTATTATCTTGCTGGCCATTCGCTTACCCGCGTCAAAAGCCATCTGCAAGTCTTTTTCCCAGTGCTCGTCACGATATTGTCGCTTCGCCTCTTCTGAGAAACCAGCCAACTCAAAATTATTGTAGTTTTTCACTTGATAAGTATTGTAAGCCACTAGGTGTTCTGGCCGACCTAAGGCAGCAGTAATGCAGTGCTCCATAGCCCCGTATCCCTGACTATTATTCTTTTCTGGTGTACCGTTCATGGTCTCTATCAGTACTACCGGCATCTGTTTCACAGCCGTCAAACTATAGTCGTTATAAGAGAGCCAAGGAAAAACCAATCGCTCCAAAAAAGCACGCATCTGCCCCGTCACTTCACCAAAATAAATGGGAGAACCCAGTACCATACCGTCAGCTTCAGCAATTTCCTCTAATATAGGCGTCAAAGCATCTTTAAACTTACAAATGTTCGTTGCCTTACCTTTTATCTTGCAAGCCATGCACGACATACAACCTTTATAATCAAGCCCATACAGTCGCACAGTTTTCAACTCTATTTCATTACTTACCGAGGTTACTCCTTCAGCAAATTTCTGTAACATCGAGGCCGTATTGAAAGTCTTTCTTGGGCCTCCATCAATAATTATAATCTTTTTCATGGTCAAAAAAAAACAAGTTCTATGTTATTGTGGCTATATCCGCTACGTTGCAAAAATACTAAATCTAAATAACAATTCAATAGATAGACGAAAAAACTCTCCTCTATATTTCATGGGAAAGACTTATTGCTAGGAAAACGAAGTATTAAAGGAGTAGATTTTACGATTGCGATGTAAGACATGTGTGCAACCAACCCCATATACCAAGTGCTATAACCAGCAGAGTTTGGATGGTGTGAACAATAAGAGCAAAAGTAGCAGCATCAGCATTGCTAACACCATAGAGCATCATCATAGTAATAACAGCAAAATGCCATGGGCCCGCACCATTGGGCGTGGGTACTATCACGGCAAAGGTACCTCCTACAAACATGACCAAACCAGCCAACAAACCTAAATCGGCTGAAAAATCAAAACAGTAGAACGTAAAATAGAAATGAAGGAGGTAACTTAACCAAATTAAGATGGTATAAAGCGTAAACAAAGGAGGATTGGCAACTTGACGTACCGACATGATACCTTTCCAAATGCCCAGAAGCAAGGCTTTTATTTTTCGTGGAAGACCAAACACCTTTATTATATAATAGAGCAGTATGACTGCACCTAAAACGCTGAACAGACTAACATAGAACCAAGGGGTTGTTACAAGATGGGCAAACGAGGGTATTTTAGTGCCAGTTTCATTAAAGAAACGCATGAATACAGGCATCTGCAAAAGAAAAGTGATAGCGGTAATGATCAGAATACATATACCGTCGATGATACGCTCGGTTACCACCGTGCCCAAGGCTTTGCTGAAATTAACGCCATCGGTCTTATTGAGCACCCCACAACGGCTTAGTTCTCCCATGCGAGGTATAATAAGGTTGGCTGCATAAGAAATAAAGATAGCATCAATGCAATTAGTTTTTTTAGGGTGTTCACCCAAAGGCTGAAGGGTTTGCTCCCAACGTAAGCCCCTGAAAACGTGACTGAGCACACCAAAAAGCAACGAAAGAGCCATCCATGACCAAACCACTTCGTGCATCAATACTTGACCTATGCGTGAAAAATCGTAATCACGATAGACAAAATAGAGCACAAAGACTCCCAAAACTATTGGCAAGAGTGCTTGGAACGTTTTTTTCAGCCTTTTGGTCATCATTTTTTAATTTATTTTTTTACTTTTGCAATTTGCAATAGTTTTGCAAAGTTAAAAAATAGTTTTGTAGATGAGACAGGTTAAACCTAAAAAGTTTTTGGGACAGCATTTCCTTACTGACTTGGGAATAGCGCAGGATATAGCCGACACCGTAGATGTTTGCACTGGTTTGCCTGTATTAGAGGTAGGACCAGGCATGGGGGTGTTGACGCAATTTCTGCAACGAAAAGAAAGGCCTCTGAAAGTAGTAGAGCTAGACCGTGAATCGATAGCTTACCTTCATGCCAACTACCCCACCCTGGAGGGAAACATCATTGAGGGTGATTTCCTGAAAATGAATCTAAGACAGGTATTCGATGGGAAACCTTTTGTGCTGACAGGCAACTACCCTTATAATATTTCATCACAAATATTTTTCAAGATGCTGGATAACAAGGACCTGATTCCGTGTTGCACGGGTATGATCCAGAAGGAAGTAGCTGAGCGAATGGCGGCTGGTCCTGGCAGCAAGACCTATGGTATTTTGAGCATATTAATACAGGCATGGTATAAAGTAGAATATTTGTTTACCGTGCATGAGCATGTATTTAACCCACCACCAAAGGTGAAAAGCGCCGTTATTCGTATGACTAGAAATGATACCATGGAGCTGGGGTGCGACGAAGGATTGTTTAAAAGAGTGGTAAAAACTACCTTTAACCAACGCCGCAAAACACTGCGCAACTCAATTAAGCCCTTAATTGGGCCAGATTGTCCATTGTTGAGTGATGAACTTTTTAACCTAAGGCCTGAACAGCTGAGCGTGCAGGAGTTCGTGAACCTAACCAACAGAGTGAAAGAATACGTTAACCTTGAAAATTGAATGGTATGGAGATTGATGAGAAATATGTGGAGAGCGTAAAAGAATTCATCGCACACAAGGATGGCGATAATGTAAGAAATATCATCTGGAACATGCACCCAGCTGATATTGCTGAGCTATGTAACGAACTGGAGGAAGATGAAGCCCGCTATATTTATCAGTTACTGGATAACGAAAAGGCAGCTGATGTACTGGCTGAAATGGATGAAGATGAGCGTAAAGAGCTATTAGCGGGATTAGATCCTGAAATTATTGCCAAACGCTTCGTTGACAACATGGATACTGACGATGCGGTAGACCTGATTCGTGACCTCGACGAGGACAAGCAAGAAGAGGTGTTGAGTCACATTGATGATATTGAACAGGCAGGCGATATTGTAGATTTGTTGAAATACGACGAAGATACGGCCGGTGGTATAATGGGCACAGAAATGGTAATCGTAAACGAGAACTGGAGTATGCCCGAATGCCTGAAAGAGATGCGCATGCAAGCAGAGCAGATGGACGAAATATACTATGTGTATGTGGTAGATGATGACCAACGATTGTTGGGCACCTTCCCTCTGAAAAAAATGATTTCTTCACCTTCTGTATCGAAAGTGAAGCACGTAATGCACCGTGACCCAGTTTCGGTACGAGTAGATACGCCACTGGACGATGTTGTGCAGGCCATCGAAAAATATGACTTGGTGGCACTGCCTGTAGTAGATAGTATTGGCCGATTAGTAGGACAAATTACTGTGGATGACGTGATGGATCAGGTGCGTGAACATAGTGAACGCGACTATCAGTTGGCATCAGGTATTTCGCAAGACATTGAAACCGATGATAGTGTGGTACAGCAAACACGCGCTCGAATGCCATGGCTGCTCATTGGTATTTTAGGCGGTATTGGCAACTCCATGATATTAGGTAATTTCGATTCTACTTTTGCGGCACATCCAGAAATGGCGTTGTTCATTCCGTTAGTAGGAGGCACAGGTGGTAACGTAGGTACTCAATCATCGGCTATCGTTGTGCAAGGTTTGGCCAATAGTTCACTCGAAT
The DNA here is from genome assembly GCA_024682035.1 of Bacteroidaceae bacterium. Classification (GTDB taxonomy): domain Bacteria; phylum Bacteroidota; class Bacteroidia; order Bacteroidales; family Bacteroidaceae; genus Bacteroides. Next base: position 22,346 of record JAIKZS010000005.1, on the reverse strand, counting down.
CAAAAGACATGCTTAAGCATGTAGGTAAAGAATCGGTAGTGGCAGCCATTAACGCCACTATCATATCTATGTTGGTTTACGTCTACAATTTCATTGTGTATGGCGGAGCAGCTACTATTACATATGCTGTGAGTCTTAGTTTGTTTGCCGTCGTAATGTTTGCATCTATTTTTGGAACAATAGTGCCAATGACCTTTGACAAGTTGAAAATTGACCCAGCCATTGCTACAGGACCTTTTATCACCATCATCAGCGATATCATGGGTATGCTGATTTATATGGCTATTACGGTGGCATTGACATAACAAACTGTTTTTACGGAGAAGATTTTAGACCTTTTAATACGAAAAAATACACTAAGAATAAAAAAAAATTGCAAAAAAGTATGAAATATGCTTTTTTCTTCATTAATTTGTAGTTTGTAATGTTTAAATGGGACATCCCGGAACTTAATATTTATTGACAATGACGGACACTCAAGAAACTAATCTGCCTAAGGAAGAAAGATTAGAAGATGTAAAGAAGACAATCGAAACTGCAGAAACTACAGCACTAGATCCAACAGTAGCCGAAACTGCTAATGATGTGCTGGATGATGACAATGATATTCAGGAGGCAGTTAAAGAGGTTGAAGAAGCAGAAGAAGAGATTGCACAGGAGGAATCTGCACGTAAGTTAACCAAAACCGAGATTCTTGCTAAGGCAAAGGTTATAGCCGAAGATGTGGATCATGCATCGAAAGCTGAGATTGATGCCTTGAAGCAGAATTTCTATAAACTTCACAACAGCGAAGTGGAAGCTGCCAAGAATGCCTTTGTCGAGGCAGGTGGCAACTTAGAGGATTTTGTGCCCTCTCCAAGTGCAGAAGAAGATGAGTTCAAAGAAGTGATGGCCGTCATCAAAGAAAAGAGAAACGAAATTCTTGCAGAGGAAGATAAAGAACGTGAAAACAACTATCAGGTCAAGTTGGCCATTATTGAAGAGCTGAAGGAACTGATTGAGTCACCTGATGATCCTAATAAAAACTATAATGAGTTCAAGAGACTGCAACAACAATGGCACGAGGTGACTTTAATTCCTCAAAACAAGGCCAACGAGTTGTGGAAAAGCTACCAGCTGTACGTAGAGAAGTTCTACGATTTGCTGAAGTTGAACAACGAGTTTCGCGAATATGACTTCAAGAAGAATTTGGAGATAAAGTTACAACTTTGCGAGGCAGCAGAAAAGCTGATAGACGAAGATGATGTGGTGGCTGCATTCCATCATTTGCAGAAACTCCACCAAGAGTATCGTGACACAGGGCCGGTAGCAAAGGAGCTGCGCGACGAGATTTGGGCACGGTTCAAGACAGCATCGACCATGCTGAACAGAAAGCATCAGCAGCATTTTGAAGAGCGTAAAAAAGCTGAATTGGAAAACTTGGACAAGAAGACCGTCATTTGTGAAATTGTTGAGGGCATTGATTATAGTAAGCTGAATGGCTTCCAAGCATGGGATAAGAAAACCCAGGAAGTGATAGCTCTGCAGAACAAATGGAAAACCATTGGCTTTGCCCCACATAAACAGAATATAAAGGTGTTTGAGCGTTTCCGTAGTGCTTGCGACGAGTTCTTCCAGAAGAAGAGCGAATTCTTTAAGGAAGCCAAGGCTAAGATGAATGAAAATTTGGAAAAGAAACGTGCGCTAGTAGAACGTGTAGAGGCTTTAAAGGACAGCAAGGAATGGAAGGAAACGGCAGAAGAACTGGTGAAGCTGCAGAAAGAATGGAAAAATATTGGTCCTGTGGCTAAGCGCTACTCTGACAGCTTGTGGAAGCGTTTTATTTCAGCATGTGACTATTTCTTTGAACAGAAGGGTGCTGCAACTTCTTCACAACGCTCTATCGAAAACGATAATCTGAAACGCAAAAAAGAAATCATTGATCAACTTAGAGAACTGCTGGCTCAACCTGAAAGTGAAGAGAACAACCAACAGGTGCACAATCTCATGGCTGAGTGGAACAAAGTGGGTCATGTGCCTTTCAAAGAGAAGGATAAAATATATGAGCAATATCGTGCATTGGTTGACAAGCTGTACAAAACTTTCAACTTAAGCATGGCATCAAAGAAGGTAAACAAATTCCGTACTGCAGTTGCCAAGATGCAGGAGACTGGCGCTCAGGCAATCTATCGCGAACGCGAAAAATTGGTACGTAATTATGAGAACTTAGTGAATGAATTGCACACTTATGAAAACAACCTGGGTTTCTTGAACGCCACATCAAAGACAGGCAATAGCTTGCTGACCGCGTTAAACAAGAAAATGGATAAGCTGAAGGCTGAGATTGAAGTAGCGAAAGAAAAAATTCGCAACATTGATAATGCCGGACAACAGGAACAGGAAGAAGAAGAAAAGACTGAATAAGCAATAGCTATCTAAAGAAAAAAAGCCGTTGGTGATTAACCAGCGGCTTTTTTAGTTGGAGTACCAGGATTCGAACCTGGAATGACAGGACCAGAATCTGTAGTGTTACCATTACACCATACTCCAATGCCCTAACATTTTGTTTTGCGGTTGCAAAGTTACTAACTTTTGTCGAAATACAAACAAACTTTCGAAAAAAAAATAAAAAAAATGATTTTTTTTGAAAGTCTTTTGGGTTTTTAAGTATTTTATAAGAGAATATGGACTATCTTTGCAAATGTAAAAACCTATATTTTAGAATGGAAGAAACTAAAAAGCTTTTAAAAGACATTACAGAAGGAATACAGGACAAAAAAGGAAAGGGGATAGTTATAGCAGATCTTACCGAAATAGATGACACCATTTGTCAATATTTCGTGATTTGTCAGGGTAACACGCCTATGCAGGTGTCGGCTATTACTGACTCCATCAAAGATTTTACCATTAAGGGAAGTCATGTGAAGCCATCAGGAATTGACGGACAGCGTAATGCTGAATGGGTGGCTATGGACTATGGCAATGTAATGGTACATGTATTTGTGCCTCAGTCAAGAGAATTTTATGACCTGGAGCACTTATGGGCTGATGCAAAGTTGAAAACCATACCCGACTTGGATTGATTTTTCACAATAAGGATATATAGCAAAAAATAGTTTTAAGAAAAATGAGTAATACAAACGATAATAAAGAAAAAAACAAACCGCAACAGCAAAAGCAGGAAAAAGACCAGAACAAACAGGATGGAAAGAAGATTGTTCGCTTCAAGTTTAACCTGAACATGCTGTACTTGTTGATTGGTATGATGCTGCTGGGACTGATGTTTTTCAATGACGATAGTTCTGCACAGCGTGAAGTAACTTATGGAGAGTTTCAACAATATGTGCGCAGTGGATATGTAAACCGCATCATTGGCTATGACGACAATTCTGTTGAGGCTTTCATCAAGCAGCAGTATGTACAGCAGGTCTTCAGGCAGGATTCTACCCGAGTGGGGAAAAAACCTTATATAATGACAGAGGCTCCTTCCAGACAAAGCCTGGGTGAATTTATTGATGCAGAGATAGAACAGTCGCACTTCGACGGTACCATCCAATATAAGAAACGGCAGAACTATTTCTGGGCTATTTTTTGGCAAATTATGCCACTGTTGTTCTTCATTGCCTTCATGATATATCTATCAAGACGCATGTCGGGAGGTACAGGAGGCATTGGTGGAGGCATCTTCAATGTAGGCAAATCAAAAGCGCAATTGTTTGAGAAGGATTCGCGCGAGAAAGTAACATTCCAGGATGTAGCCGGTTTGTCAGAGGCAAAACAAGAAGTAGAAGAAATTGTAGAATTCCTGAAAGACCCAAGGAAATATACTGACCTGGGAGGTAAGATCCCCAAAGGAGCGCTGCTAGTTGGCCCTCCAGGAACAGGTAAAACTTTGCTGGCTAAAGCTGTGGCTGGTGAAGCTGATGTGCCCTTCTTCTCATTGTCTGGTTCCGACTTTGTAGAGATGTTTGTAGGTGTTGGTGCTTCACGCGTGCGAGATTTGTTCCGTCAGGCAAAGGAGAAAACACCGTGTATTGTTTTCATTGACGAAATTGATGCAGTGGGCCGTGCGCGCTCAAACCGTTCTGCCATGGGAGGGAACGATGAACGAGAAAGCACGCTAAACCAATTGCTTACAGAAATGGACGGTTTTGGTTCTAACAGCGGTATCATTATATTGGCTGCTACCAACCGCGTTGACGTTCTCGATCAAGCACTGTTGCGTGCAGGCCGTTTTGACCGACAGATCCATGTAGATTTGCCAGACCTAAACGAACGAAAAGAAATATTTGGGGTGCACCTACGTCCTATTAAGGTAGATGAAACTTTGGATATTGATTTGCTAGCAAGACAAACGCCAGGTTTCTCAGGTGCCGACATAGCCAACGTGTGCAACGAGGCCGCTCTGATAGCAGCTCGCCATGGTAAGAAAGCCGTTACAAAGCAAGATTTCCTGGATGCTGTTGACCGCATTATCGGTGGTTTGGAAAAGAAAAACAAAATTACTACGGAAGAGGAACGCCGTTCTATCGCCATACATGAGGCTGGCCACGCTTCTATTTCATGGTTGTTGGAATATGCCAATCCGCTGATTAAGGTAACCATTGTACCTCGTGGCAGAGCCCTGGGTGCTGCTTGGTATTTACCTGAAGAGAGACAGATTACTACAAAAGAACAAATGCTCGATGAAATGTGTGCTACCCTAGGTGGCCGTGCAGCTGAAGACTTATTTATCGGTAAGATTTCATCGGGAGCCATGAACGACTTAGAGCGCGTTACAAAGCAGGCTTATGGCATGATTGCCTATATGGGCATGAGTGATAGACTGCCTAACCTTTGCTATTATAATGCTGGCGATGAGTTTGGTTTCAATAAACCGTACAGCGAGCATACTGCCGAACTAATTGACAATGAAGTAAAACGCATGATTAACGAGCAGTATGAACGTGCAAAACGCATTCTGACCGAGAACAAGGAGAAACACAACCAGCTAGCACAAAGATTGGTAGAGCGTGAGGTAATCTTTGCCGAGGATGTGGAGGAAATATTTGGTGCGCGCCCCTGGGCTTCGCGATCAGAAGAGATATTCAATGCCAACAAAATTTCTAACGAAATGAAAATTGCGGCCAATGCTGCAAAAAAACAAGCCAATGAAAAGGCTGAGTTGGAGAATAAAGACAAAGCTGCAGAGGAAGCAAAGTCTCAAACCGAAGACAGTCCTTCTCCAGTCGAATCAAAGGAGTAACAAAATGAAAAATTTCATCATAAGAGCTATTACAGGTGTGCTGTTTGCTGTCACTTTAGTGGGTTGCATTCTTTTCAATTCGCTATCGTTTGGCGTTTTGTTTCTCGTAATCAGCGCCATGACTGTAATTGAATATGGGAAGTTGGTGAATCAATATACTGATTCACATGTAAATATTTACATTGCAGCATTGGGAGCAGGCTACCTGTTTATGGCTTTCATGAGCTACAATACTTATATGGCCAGCGCCAGCGTATTTCTGCCTTACGTCTTGTTGTTGCTCTATATGATGATATCTGAACTTTACCTAAAGCGGGAAAACCCACTTGGCAATTGGGCCCACACCATGCTGAGTCAGGTATATATCGCCCTACCCTTTGCTTTGCTGAATGTTATTTCGTTCCAAAACAATTTTGTTTCATCTGAAGTAACCTACAACCCTATCCTGCCTTTATCTGTATTTATCTTTTTATGGATGAGCGACACAGGAGCTTATTGCATTGGTTCACTATTTGGTAAGCACCGACTCTTTGAAAGAATATCGCCTAAGAAATCGTGGGAAGGTAGTATTGGCGGTGCTTTGGTAGCCATTATAGCAGCTGTGGTTCTGGCTCAATTTTTCACTACCCTCAATATGTGGGAATGGATAGGTTTAGCGCTGACAATAGTGGTATTTGGTACTTGGGGTGATTTAACGGAATCGTTGTTCAAACGTCAGTTGGGTATTAAGGACTCTGGGAACATTCTGCCAGGACATGGTGGCATGTTAGACCGCTTTGACAGCGCTCTAATGGCTATTCCAGCCGCTACTGTTTATCTTTATTGCATTTCTCTTTAAGCTTATTATTAGCTAATTTTTGAAGTATTATTTCCGCTGCTTTACGAGGAGCACCTGGTTGTCCCAACTTTTGAGCCACTTCTGTATAGCCATCTAGCATCTCCTGGCGATAAGCTTTATCAGTAAGCAGCTTTGATAATTCTGCACGAATTAGACGAACCTTCATTTGATCGGCCACCAATTCTTTAACGACTTCTTTACCAGCAATGAGATTGACCAATGAAATGAATTTCACCGACAAGACGAGCTGCTTTAAAAAGTTCACTACCTTGCCGAAGGAAATATAGTAGCAAACCACTTGTGGCACCCGGAATAAAGCCGTCTCCAAAGTGGCTGTACCCGAAGTAACAAGAGCTACATCAGCATGTTGCAATAACGCATAGGTTTGATCAAACAACAGCACTACATTGGTTCCTTGCAGGTATTGCTGGTAATAAACAGCATCAATGCCAGGGGCTCCAGCTAAGACTAACTGATGATCGGCAAATGTCTGAGCTGCAGCTATCATTTGAGGCAGGTTATCTTTTATTTCTTGCTTACGGCTTCCAGCCAGCAAAGCTATGATAGGTTTATCGCACAGACTATTAGAAGTGATAAAGCTAGAGAAATCACATGGATGTCCAGCTTTATAAGCTGTTACTTCGTCGAGAGTAGGATTGCCAACATAATGAATGGGATAATGGTGTTTACCTTCAAAAAAATCTACTTCAAAAGGCAAGATAGAGAAAAGCTCGTCAACGTCTCTCTTAATATTCTTGATACGATATTCCTTCCATGCCCATATCTTTGGAGAAATATAGTAGTAAACGGGAATTTGCGTATGACTGTGTATATATTTGGCAATGTTAAGATTAAAACCTGGATAATCAACGAGAATCAGCGCATCGGGCTGCCAGGCCACAATGTCTTGTTTGCAAAGGCGCATATTGGCATAAATGGTCTTCAAGTGCATCAACACTGGGATAAAACCCATGTACGCCAACTCGCGGTAATGCTTTACTAACTGCCCCCCAACAGCGGCCATGAAATCGCCTCCGAAAAAACGAAATTCTGCCTGAGGATCGGCTTCCTTAAGAGCAGTCATGAGGTGAGATGCATGCAAATCACCCGATGCCTCGCCAACTATCAGATAGTATTTCATGTTAGAACCATGACTTCAGATTGTTAACCAACTCATAGTCAGTCATGTCAACCTTAGTAGGGGTAATCGCTATATAACCGTTATTCAATGCCCAATAATCACTGTTATCATTCTCTGGCTCAATGTTTTGATATTCACCAGCCATCCAGAAGAATTTTGAATCGCCTCTATGCGCAAAACTCTCCCACTCATTGATCCACACGCCTTTAGCTTGTTCACAAATGCGTACACCCTGGAATTCTTTCACTTTGGGAAAATTTACATTCAAACAAGTGTGTTTGGGCAAACCGCGCTCAAGAATCTTTTCTACGATATCGCGTACGTAAGGACCTGCAGGGTCGAAATCAGCATCAGCATCGTGATCGCACAAAGAAAAAGCTACAGAAGGGATGCCTCGGATAGCGCCCTCTATTACTGCACCCATAGTACCAGAATAATGAACATTTACCGATGAATTGTCACCATGATTGATACCACCAATAATAATGTCGGGTTGGCGATCAAGTACTGTATAGAAAGCTAATTTGATACAATCGACAGGAGTGCCAGAACACTTATATACAGAAAGGCCCACATCTTTACGAACCATTTGATACATAACAGGTTCTGATATAGAAACACCACAACCCACGCCTGAACGTGGAGCATCTGGTGCCATCACCACAATGTCGCCCAAAGGACGAAGAAAACGAATTAATGCACTAATACCTTTTGAAATAACTCCATCATCATTTGATATCAGGATAAGGGGTTTGTTATTCTCCATAATAAATTTACAATCTTGTTTATTTGCTTGCAAAGTTAACACAAACATTCTTTTCTGCCAACTTATTTAAAAAAAATAAGGAAATAGCACCAATTTAATCAATTTGTGGGATATTTTATTTATCTTTGCCATCGGCAAGGATGTATATTTATGTCTTTTGACCTATATAACACATTTATTATGGGAAAGATAATTGCTTTAGCTAATCAAAAGGGCGGCGTTGGTAAAACCACTACCACCATTAACCTGGCTGCTTCCTTAGCTACATTGGAGAAAAAAGTTCTAGTGGTGGATGCCGACCCGCAAGCCAATGCTTCTTCAGGATTAGGCATCAATATCAGAGAGACTAAAAATTCTATTTACGAATGTTTGATTGATAATGTCGATGTGCACAAAGCCATACAGGATACAGAGATAGACACACTGAAGGTGATTCCTTCGCATATTAATTTGGTGGGCGCAGAAATTGAGATGCTGAATATGAAGGGTCGCGAGATAATTATGAAAAAAGTACTAATGCCCCTGAAAGACGAGTTTGATTATATATTAATTGACTGCTCACCTTCTTTGGGACTAATAACCGTAAACTCTCTCACAGCTTCAGATGCTGTTATTATACCTGTTCAGGCCGAATATTTTGCATTGGAAGGTATTAGCAAATTACTGAATACCATTAAGATTATCAAATCGAAGTTGAATCCCGGACTTGAAATCGAAGGTTTCTTGTTGACCATGTATGATTCTCGCCTTCGTCAAGCTAACCAGATTTATGATGAGGTAAAGAAACATTTTCAAGAACTGGTATTCAAGACTGTGATTCAGCGTAATGTAAAACTGAGTGAAGCACCAAGCTTCGGTTTGCCTGCCATTTTGTATGATGCTGATTCAAATGGAGCTCGCAACCATATGGCTTTGGCAAAAGAATTAATTGAAAGAGATAGCTAAATGAAAAAAAATGCCTTAGGTAGAGGATTAGATGCTCTGCTTGACATAAGTGATATACAAACAGAAGGATCGTCTTCTATCAATGAGATTGAATTGAATAAAATTAAGGTCAATCCTAATCAGCCTCGCCGAGAATTTAACCCCGAGGCTTTACAGGAATTGGCCGACTCGATAGCCGAGGTGGGTATAATTCAGCCTATTACCTTGCGCCAAACAGGCACAGATGCTTACCAGATTATTGCAGGTGAACGTCGTTTCAGGGCAGCCCAAATAGCTGGACTTGATACAATTCCTGCTTACATTCGCACGGCAGATGACGAGAATGTAATGGAAATGGCACTGATTGAAAACATTCAGCGTGAGGACCTTAATTCTATGGAAATAGCGTTGGCTTACCAACATTTGCTTGACCAATATAATCTTACGCAAGAGCAACTTAGCGAACGTGTGGGAAAAAACCGTGCTACTATTGCCAATTATCTGCGTTTGTTAAAGCTGCCTGCTGAAGTGCAGATGGGTTTACAAAACAAACAAATAGAAATGGCACATGCCAGGGCTCTGGTATCGCTTGCCGATCCTAAGTTGCAAGTAAACTTGTACAGGGAGATAGTTGAGAACAACTATTCGGTGCGGAAAGTGGAAGAAATGGTGAAGACGTTAATGGATGGCAAGACCGTAAAGACAGGTGGCAAGACAATTACGCCAAAACGCACCAAACTGCCTGCTGAATATAACATGCTAAAACAGCAACTTACAGGCTTTTTCAAAGCTAAGGTACAACTCACTTGTTCGCCAAAGGGCAAGGGCAAAATAACTATTCCGTTCAACAACGAAGAAGACCTTGAACGTATAATGGCGTTGTTTGATTCGATGAAATAAAGTTATGCGAAGCAGAAGAGTTAGAACATATCGCTTCATGTGGATGCTGCTCACCTTGTTATTTTTAGTCATCGGCAGTACTGCCGATGCACAAAATGACTCTAGGGCTTCACGGCGCAGAAGGCATTTGCAAGTAAACGACAGTATTTTAGCCACTACTTCAGATAGCATTGAGGCGGCCAATCAACTGCAATTGGAACAACTACAGTCGCCTGTTGTAGTAGATGTTAAAGAGACTGACAGCTTACAATTACCCAAGAAATGGATTCCTAATCCTACGAAAGCCACATGGATGGCCTTGGTTTTTCCAGGAGGCGGACAAATATATAACAAGAAATATTGGAAACTACCCATATTCTATGCGGGTTTTGCGGGATGTGCCTATGCACTGACTTGGAATAACCGCATGTATAAAGATTATTCAGCGGCGTATAAAGATGCGGTAAACAACAACTGGACGGCAAAAAGTATTACGGAATTAATTCCTTCCAGATACTTGGCGCGCACTTCTACATCGCAGGTTACAGAACTGCTTAAGAATCGTAAAGATACATACCGACGATATCGTGACATCAGTGTATTTGCTTTTATTGCAGTGTATGCTTTGTCGGTAATAGATGCATATGTAGATGCCGAATTGTCTAATTTCGACATCTCCCCTGATTTGAGTATGCGTGTAGAGCCTGCAGTCTTGGACAGTGGTCCAATGAACAGCAAAGGATTTAACAACCAAGGTGTAGGCTTGCAATGCAGCTTGAAGTTTTAATTGACAATTGAGAAAATTGATAAATAAGGTTATGATAAGAAATTGTAATACTATAAAACTTGTATTCGCATTAACATTGTTAATGGTCAATGGCCAATGGTTAATGGTCAATGGTCAGGAACCTGAAACTTTTAACGTTACTGTGCATGACAGTGCTGGAGGCTCACACACAGAAACCTTTGAACTGCCATTGAGTATGACCTACCCTATCGACAGTTTACTAGCCGACTGGAAGGCTAAAAATTTCATAGACCTTGGCAAGGATTGCAGTACAAGCGATGAGAATCCGCTGTTTAGCGATTCTATCTACATTGACCGTTTGAGTCGTATTCCTTCTGTTATCGAAATGCCTTATAACGAGGTAGTACGCGAGTTTATTGAGAAATATACTACGGGCAAACTGCGTCAGCGTATGGCACTTATGTTAAGCCTCAGCAATTTCTACATCCCTATGTTTGAAGAAGCGCTCTATGCCTATGACCTTCCATTGGAGCTGAAATACTTGCCTATTGTGGAATCTGCCTTGAATCCCAAAGCAAAATCAAGAGCTGGCGCATGTGGTCTTTGGCAGTTTATGATAGGCACAGCCAAGATGTATGGTTTGGAGAATAACAGCTACGTTGATGAGAGACAAGATCCTATAAAATCCACTTGGGCTGCCGCACGTTATTTGAAAGACATGTATGAAATTTACCAAGATTGGAGCTTGGCCATTGCCGCTTATAATTGTGGCCCGGGCAATGTGAACAAGGCTATCAGCCGTTCTGGTAAACGCGACTATTGGGAAATATACAATTATTTACCCAAGGAAACACGTGGATATATACCTTCCTTTATTGCAGCCAACTATGTAATGACCTATTATTGTCACCACAATATTTGTCCATTGGAAACTAACATGCCAGAAGCTACTGATACTATTCAAGTGAACCAAAATGTTCATTTCCAACAAATAGCTGATGTTTGTGGAGTAGATATTGATATGTTGAAAAGTTTAAATCCACAATATAAACGTAACATCATCCCTGGCAACTCAAAGCTACAAACCCTGCGTTTGCCACAAAACTATGTTGGAACTTTCATTGAAAAGCAAGATACCATTTATGCACATCGCGCTAATGAATTCTTCAAAAACCGAAAGGTGGTAGCTATACCACAGCAAACAGCAAGAACTCAGCGCACAACTAAGGCTACTGTGCCAGCTGGAGCAAAAGCCACCACGCACAAGATTAGTAGTGGTGAAACGTTATCAACCATTGCATCTAAATATGGTGTAACGGTCAATCAACTGAGGAGTTGGAACGGCATAAGCGGGACACGTATCACTGCTGGTAAAACTTTAAAGATTTACAAGTAAACAGCCTAAACTATAACATAATTATGGGTAACATGCAGATAGATAATGAGGAAGAGGTAATTCAGCAAGCGTTTCAAGAATTATTGAATGATTATCTTGCTACTAAGCACCGTAAACGTGTAGAAATTATCACAAAGGCCTTTAATTTTGCCAATGAAGCACATAAAGGTATCAAACGTTTATCAGGTGAACCTTACATTCTGCATCCTATAAGTGTGGCTAAAATTGTGTGCAACGAGATTGGATTAGGATCTACATCCATCTGTTCAGCCCTGTTGCACGATGTGGTGGAAGATACCGACTATACGGTAGAGGACATAGAAAATATATTCGGTCCAAAGATCGCACAAATTGTAGATGGGCTGACTAAAATTTCTGGCGGTATATTCGGCGACCATGCTTCTGCACAAGCAGAGAATTTCAAAAAGCTGCTACTTACCATGAATGACGATATTCGTGTCATTCTCATTAAGATTGCCGACAGACTTCATAATATGCGCACCTTGGAGTCGCAAGCTCCTAACAAGCAATATAAAATTGCAGGAGAAACGCTTTATCTTTATGCTCCGCTTGCTTATCGTCTGGGGTTGAACACGATCAAGACAGAACTGGAAAACCTGAGTTTCAAGTATGAGCATCCTGAAGAATACCGAGAGATTGAAGAAAAATTGAAAGAAACAGCAGCTGAACGTGACAAGGTGTTTACAGAATTTACTGCTCCTATTCGCCAGCAGCTTGACAAGATGGGGCTGAAATACCGTATTGTGGCACGCGTAAAAGCAGTGTATTCCATCTGGAACAAGATGCAAACCAAGCATGTAACATTCGATGAAGTATATGATATACTGGCAGTTCGCATCATTTTTGAACCAGCCTCGAAGGAAGTAGAAATGAACAACTGCTTTGATATCTATGTTGGCCTTTCGCAGATTTACAAGCCGCATCCCGACCGTATTCGCGATTGGGTAAGCAACCCTAAAGCCAATGGTTACCAGGCACTGCATGTCACGCTCATGGCAAACAATGGACAATGGATTGAGGTACAAATCCGCAGTGAGCGCATGAACGACATTGCTGAACAAGGATTTGCTGCCCACTGGAAATATAAGGACAAACCAGCGCAAGAGGATATCTCGCCTACCGATGATGACACAGAGCTTAATAAATGGCTGGTCACAATTAAGGAAATTCTGGATGACCCACAGCCCGATGCTTTAGATTTCCTAGATACCATTAAACTGAATTTGTTTGCCCAAGAAATTTTCGTGTTTACACCGAAGGGGGAAATCAAGACGATGCCACAAAATTCTACTGTACTGGATTTTGGTTTCTCATTGCATACTGAAATCGGCGCCCACTGTATTGGAGCAAAAGTAAACCACCGATTGGTGCCATTAAGCCATAAGCTCCAGAGTGGTGACCAAGTGGAGATTCTCACGTCGAATTCACAAAAAGTGCAACCGGAATGGGAAAATATCGCTGCGACAGCAAAGGCTCGTACCAAAATCGCATCTATTTTGCGAAAAGAAGCTAAAGCTACTCAGAAAAAGGGACTTGAAATGTTGGGTAACTTCCTCAAAGATGAAGGTATCTACATTGATGAGATGGTTCTCAACAAACTGACCCGTTTCCATGAGAAGCCTAACAACGATAGTTTATTGGAAGCTATTGGATCCAAGACTATTGTGCTTGGTAGCGATGATATGGACGTGCTGAAAGGCAAGAAAAAGACATCGTGGCGCAGGTTCCTTAAACTGCCTTTTGGCAACAAGGAAAAGAACGAAGTAGAGCAGACTACACAACCCGAAGAGCAACCTGTTGTTGAGAAGAAAGAAGTTAAGAAAATTACTAAGCAGGTACTTAAGCTTAATGAAGAGACCATTCAGAAGAACTATGCCATGGCTAGTTGTTGCCAACCAATTCCTGGTGACGATGTGTTAGGCTATATTGATACCAATGGCAAGATAACCATTCATAAACGTCAGTGCCCAATTGCTGCTAAGCTTAAAAGTAGCTATGGTAATCGCATCATCGCTACACAATGGGATACCCACAAACAACTTACATTCTTGGTCACCATCATCATCAAGGGTGTTGACAGATTGGGCTTGCTTAGTGATGTGACTCAAGTTATATCACGACAATTGAATGTAAACATTCGTAAACTTACTATTGAAACGGTTGAGGGTATTTTTGAAGGTAACATACAATTATACGTACACGACGTTGACGACGTGCATGCTATTATTGCTGAGCTAAAGCGCATCAACAGCATTCAAGATGTTGTCAGGGAATAAAAAAAATGAATTATTAATTCAAAGGTTCTCTTTCAATTCCTCTACTTGATCGTAGGTAAAAGCATCAAGGGCGTCACGCATACCTACCAGTTCCTTGCGTAGAGCTTTGAGACGCTCTATCACCTCTACTTTCAAATCAACATTTCCTTTGTTTACTTTTAAACGTTGGCGTGCCCCAGGAATGGTCATACCTTCTTCTTTCACCAAGTGGTGTATAGCCCTCACCAACTCAATATCCTTTTGTTGATACTGACGTATGCCTCGCCCAGCCTTCTTGGGTGCCAATGCTGGAAACTCTTTTTCCCAAAAACGAAGGGTAGATTCGTTGACTTTAAACATCTCTGCCACCTCACTAATGGAGTAATACATTTTTATTTCACGTTCTTTATTCAGCATAATCAGATTTTTTTTGTAAAACTAATAAAAAAGCAGTATCTTCGCAACCAAATTTAGAAAAAAGTATAAAAAAACGTTTGATATGTTGACAGCTAATGAGATAAGAGACGCTTTTACAGGTTTCTTCGAGAGCAAAGGTCACCACAAAGTGCCTTCGGCTCCAATGGTAATCAAAGATGACCCTACGCTAATGTTTACCAACGCAGGCATGAATCAATTTAAGGATATTATACTGGGCAATCGTCCAGCACAATGGACTCGTGTAACCGACTCACAGAAATGCTTACGCGTTAGTGGCAAGCACAACGATTTGGAAGAGGTAGGTCATGACACTTACCACCACACCATGTTTGAAATGCTTGGCAACTGGTCGTTTGGTGATTATTTTAAGAAAGAAGCCATTAGCTGGGCATGGGAATTTCTGGTAGATGTGCTAAAACTCAACCCCGAAGACCTGTATGCTACTGTATTTGAGGGTTCACCCGAAGAAGGTTTGGAGCGTGACAACGAAGCTGCAAGTTACTGGGAACAGTTCTTACCTAAGAGCCATATTATCAATGGTAACAAGCACGATAATTTCTGGGAAATGGGTGATACAGGTCCATGCGGTCCTTGTTCAGAGATACACCTTGACTCACGTTCTGCCGCAGAAAAAGAGGCTGTTCCAGGCAATGAGCTAGTGAATAAAGACCATCCTCAAGTGATTGAAATTTGGAATCTGGTGTTCATGCAATATAACCGTAAAGCCGACCAAAGTCTGGAGCCACTGCCTGCTAAAGTTATTGATACTGGCATGGGCTTCGAGCGTTTAGTGCGCTCATTGCAAGGCAAACAATCTAACTACGATACCGACATCTTCCAGCCAATTATTCAAGAAATTGGTCGTCTGTCAGGTTATCAGTATGGCAAGGATGAAAAAATAGACGTGGCGATGCGCGTGGTGGCCGACCACCTGCGTACCATTTCATTCTCAATTGCTGACGGACAGCTTCCTAGCAATGCAAAAGCTGGTTATGTTATTCGCCGCATCTTACGTCGCGCCATTCGTTATGCTTATACCTTCCTGGGGCAAAAAGAAGCATTTATCTACAAATTGCTGCCCGTATTAATTCGCGAAATGGGCGCTACTTATCCTGAATTAGAGGCTCAGCGAGATCTCATTGCCAAAGTAATGAAGGAAGAAGAAGATTCATTCTTACGTACGCTTGACAATGGTATCAACTTGCTGAATAAAGCCATGGATGAAGTGAAAGCTCAAGGAAAAACAGAGCTTAATGGTGTACAAGCATTTACCCTGTTTGATACCTACGGTTTCCCACTTGACCTTACTGAATTGATTTGTCGTGAAAATGGTTTAACGGTTGATGAGAAACAGTTTGCCGAAGAAATGGAGAAACAGAAAGCGCGTGCCCGTAATGCTGCTGCTACTGAAACAGGCGACTGGGTAACGCTACGTGAAGGTGAGACTGAATTTGTGGGATATGATTATAGTGAACATGAATGCCAGATACTTCGCTACCGCAAGGTTACACAGAAAAAACAAAGCTATTACCAAATCGTGCTCGACTACACTCCTTTCTATGGCGAAATGGGTGGCCAGGTTGGTGAATGTGGTGTAATATGCAGTGAATTTGAAACCATCGACATTGTGGATGCAAAGCATGAAAACGGCATGACCGTGCACATTGCCAATAAACTGCCTGAACACCCTGAAGCCAATTTTATGGCTTGCATTGATGTAGAGAAACGTGCTGCCAGTGCTGCCAACCACTCTGCTACTCACCTACTTGACGCTGCTTTGCGCGAGGTTCTGGGCACACATGTGGAACAAAAAGGTTCATATGTATCACCAGAAACGTTACGATTTGACTTCTCCCACTTCCAGAAAGTTACTGACGAAGAATTGCGTCAGGTTGAGCGCATTGTAAATGCAAAAATACGCCAAAACATTCCGCTGCAGGAGCATCGTGATACTCCTTTGGAAGAAGCGAAGAAAATGGGAGCAATTGCCTTATTTGGTGAAAAATATGGCGATAAAGTTCGTGTAGTACAATTTGGCGAGAGTGTTGAGTTCTGTGGTGGTATCCACGTGAAATCAACGGGCCACATAGGTATGTTCAAGATTGTAAGTGAAAGTAGTGTAGCTGCAGGTGTACGCCGTATAGAGGCCATTACTGGCAAACGTCTGGAAGATTTACTTTACACGATGGAAGACACCATTAAGGGCATGCGTGCATTATTCAACAATGCTCCTGATTTATTGGGCTCTGTACAGAAGTACATCAGTGAACATGATGGCATGAAGAAGGAAATCGAGAAGTTCCAGGCACAAGCTGTTGAGAACATGAAGAACCAACTGATAGCTCATGCTGAAAACTATAATGGTATCAAGGTAGTGAAAGCCATTTTGCCTATTACCGCCAATGCAGCCAAAGACTTGGTGTTTAAGGTACGTGAGGCTATACCAGTAAATCTGTTCTGTGTAGTAGGATCTATAGAAAACGAACGTCCCCTCATAAGCGTAATGATCAGTGAAGATTTGGTAAAAGACCAAAAACTGAATGCTGGTGCCTTGGTGCGTGAAGCAGGCAAACTGATTCAAGGAGGTGGCGGTGGTCAGCCTCACTACGCAACTGCCGGTGGCAAAAAAGTAGATGGCTTACATGCCGCAGTCGATAAAGTGCTAGAGTTGGCTAAAATCTAAAGACAACTTCTTGAAAGGATAGCTCTTTATACTAAAGATGCATTCCTTATAAATATAATAGGGATAGCTAAAAGTAGCTATCCCTATATACGTCTATATACTCTTCATTGTTCTCGTAGAAGAATTCCACTTTGTCTTCACGAGCCAGCCAACCAATGGCTGATGACAGATCAATAGCATTTAAACCGGTCGCTTCTAACAGATCATTGAAGGTGGCCTTAGAACCTTTGTAAAAGAGGGTTCGCCACACCAACCCCGCATTGGTTCCAATATCATTTTTCTTCATAGCTGTATTTTTTTAATTTGTAATTTCACTACACTTTTTCAAAGATAAAGAAAAAAAATAATCACTTCAAAATATTTTTATTGTTTTTTTCAATATTTGTATATTTGTCGCAATTTCCTACTAAGCTCTTGTCCACGCAAATCAGTGGCTACAATGAAGCCCTTTCCATCAACCAGGATGTTGGCTGGTATGGAACTTATACCATAAACTATCGATGCTTCACTGTTCCAATATTTCAAATCACTCAAATGAATCCAGTTGAGGTTGTGATGAGCAATAGCACTTACCCAGGGTTGACGGCCACGATCGAACGACAGTCCCACAATTTCAAAGCCTTTTTCATGGTATTTCTGATAAACGGCTTTGACGTTTTCCATCTCTAACATGCAAGGTGCACACCAACTGGCCCAAAAGTCAATGAGCACATAGTTACCCTTTCCCACATATTCACTGAGCTGATGTTTCAGACCTGTTGTATCAGCCATGACTAAATCAGTATAACGCGTACCAATATTGGTCTTTTCATAATGATTCAGCGTCCGCCAAGCCCCCACACACAAAGGATGTGAAGCATACACATGGTCTTCAGAAAGATACTCTTTCAATTCTTCTACAGTAAGCGTATTGTAAATTTGTGAAAGATAGAGAGCTGGTATTACGTTATCAGAATTGGTACGAATAACATTCTTCATTTCTACCACCACCTTATTAAAGGCAGCAGTCGTTACCCTGCGCAGAGAATCGCGTAAGACTGTCTGCCATTGTGGTACCTGCGCATAGTCCATCTGAAGCTGCATATAGTCAATGGTAAGATCACTAATCTCACGATCAACTTTATTAAGGCGCTCATTGAGCTTAGAGCCTTTTAATACAGAACGCTCCATGTTCACCTCAACAGGTGTACCATCAATCAGCATATTCAATGGCAAATCTGAGCCATTATCAGTCAAAGTAACAAAAGAGTTGAACAATAAAGAGCCAGCAATTTGGAACTTTCCATTTACTACCATGGCAGTGTCAATGGGCTCGTTATGAGGGGTATTGAGAAAAACGGTAGTCACACCAGCCGGCACAGTACCACTGATAGAATAGCTTACAAGCTGTTCTTGAGCTACAGATACCAAACATAGCATCAAGCAAAGTAAGAGTAATGAAAGACGAGCCATTTACTTAATAGTAATAATTTCTATCACGCCGTTGGCCCCACGAACCCCATAGCCAGAGCCATCTTTTATGACCTTCAAACTCGCAATTTCCTCAACGGGCATAAGTGTATCAAGATCTACACCATCTAACGCAACGCCATCCACCACCACCAAAGGATCAGTGCCAGAATTAACAGAACTAATGCCACGCACCTGCACCTTACTTGAGCCACCGTCACTTACGACTACCACTCCAGAAATATAATTACGAATAATCTCAGGAATACTACGCAACCCTGAACGCATGATCATCTCATGAGTAACACCATCTCCACCCTTGATAGAAGGCAAATAGATGTATTCGTATGTATTCTCAGATTTACCATCATTGACCGTATAATTGTTTTTTTCAAGATTAACATTGATTTGACGCCAATCTCGAACCACAATCTTGGCGTCAATTTTAGCGCCAGCTGTTATCTGCAATGTGTCGCCATCAAAAGCATTATTGAAAAAGAACCTCCCGTCCTTATCTGTTTCCATTACCAAGTCAGCTTTCTTCAGCCAAACGGTAATGCCTTTTTTGGGCTTACCTTTTTTCATGACAACACCAGATATATCGTCTGCCAGCAAGGGGAGACAGCACAAAGAAAGCAATAAAAAACCTAATATTTTTTCTTTCATTTTCATTTAATTTCAGTTATCCGATGTAAATATACAAACAAAATAATGAAAATAAAAGAATATAACAAGTTTTTAGCGAGCTGCCTTTTGCGCCAGATATTTCTGCAGACCTTCGTTACGCAATTTGCACGAAGGACAATGACCACAACCATCGCCCTGAATACCATTGTAGCAGGTAAGTGTTTCATTGCGCACCATATCAAGCACACCCAACTGATCGGCCAGCTCCCAAGTCTGCGCTTTATCTATCCACATGAGGGGAGTATGGAGAACAAACTGGTAATCCATAGCCAAGTTAAGGGTAACGTTAAGCGACTTGACAAAAGCATCTCGGCAATCAGGATAACCACTATAATCGGTTTGCGAAACGCCAGTAACCAAGTGACGAATACCACGTTCACGGGCATAGACAGCAGCAATACTCAAAAAAAACATGTTGCGTCCTGGCACAAATGTATTGGGTAATCCACTTGCAGGCACCTCTTGATCCATCTGCATCGACGTATCTGTCAGCGAATTGTGCCCCAGTTGTCCCACAAAAGGAACATCCATTACCTCAAATGCTACCCCAGCTTTCTCGGCAATCTTACGCGCCAACTCCACCTCTTTTTCATGCTTTTGCCCATAACGAAAGCTCAACGCATATACTTCCTTAAATTCGCGTTTGGCCCAAAACAGACAAGTTGTAGAGTCCTGACCGCCACTGAATACTACCAAAACTTTATCGTCAATCATAGTCAAAGATCTTTAACGTTTAAAACATTATACGACACATTGTCATCATAAACATCCGTATTTTCCACAGCCTTTACCTTCTTAACCACACGAATAGTTACGGGCAATACAATGATTTCATATACAGTTTTAAGGACAATTTGGGTGACCATCATCGTCAGCAGTTCATACCATCCTATGGTGCCACCAAAAGCTATAGGAAAGAAGATCAGTGAGTCGCCCGTTTCGCCAACTACTGTTGACCAAATGGCACGCAAAGAAAAACGAGCTCCTTTGCTGGCAATCTTCATGCGACTCATCACCCAAGCATTGAGAAATGAGCCCACAAGATAGGCCATCAGTGAAGCAAAAGCAATACGAGGTGCCATACCGAACACAAAATTGAAATGTTCCTCTCCTTCCCAGAAAGGAGCAGCAGGCATGGCCACAGCTATTAACCCCACTCCTACAGTGAAAAAATTGCTGAGAAAACCGCTCCAAATGAGCAAGCGAGCCTTACGATACCCCCACACCTCAGCTACACAGTCATTGATGATGTAAGAGATGGGGAATATCATCAGTCCACCAGTGACACTGATGCCAAATACATTAATGAGTTTAGTTCCTAAGAGATTAGAAGCTACGAGGCACACATTGAAGAGTATGCCGAGTAACATGAACGTTACAGATACTTGTTGTTTCATAGTTCCTGTTTTTTACGTGGTGTTCTGGAATACACGGCTGCTATTCGCAGCACCATCATATTAAAATCGGCGCAAAAGTAAGCATATTCAGCGAACTATGCAAACTTTTGCGTCGAAAGTTATTGTTAGAAGATATAGTCAATGCTTGCGCCAAACACTTTGTTATGACGACTATACACATTAGTACCAGGCAAAGTGGTGCCATTATAATTTGAACTGTACTTGGTATAATCATCATAATGTGTCCAGAAATAGCCAACATTTACCTTCATGCGTTCAGACAAATGTATCACACCACCCAAGCCAACTGAATAGGAGTCACAGAAGAAAGAAGTATCATACTGGAACTCGTCAGACAAGCCATAGTCTGTGCGTTGAAAGCCAGCACTAAGACTAAAATATTTGTGGGCATCCCATTCAATGCCAACCTGATATTCATTGGTACCTCTGGTCAGTGTTTTCTGCTTTTGGTTAGCCATCTCTGCATCTTTATCGAAGAAGTGATGGTATTCTACACTTGCACGCAAAGTTGGCAAAATTTCATACATCACAGCACCACTAAACAAGGCTGGCACATCACTTGGTGTATTCACACCATCGCTATAAGCTGCCAATGCACCATTAGGATCAGAGTTCTCCTTCGTGTCATTCTCGATATTGAGGTTTGCTTTTAGCTCATATTTCAAACCAATATTCCACTTGTTCAACTTGATGTGAGCTCCAATAATAGGAGCTACACCCCATCCTTTTTGATCAACATCCAGTCGTAAATCAACCAATGGTTGGTTAGCCAATGCAGCTAAAGCTGGATTGGCAGCTGCTGCTTGCTGTATCACTGGATTTTGCATCAATTCGGGTTTAGCAGTAGCAGTAACATAACCCTTGTAGCCACCTACGAAATAGTTCATTCGGGCACCGGCATAAACTGACAACCATTCTGCTGCACGATAAGTAACACCAGCCTGGAAAGCATAAATAAACTGGCGACCTTTCATGGAAGAATTTAAATCGTAAAGGTCAGTTGCAGCTTTAGCGCCCGTAGCTTTCATAATACTCTGAACAGTAGGATTAGCAGCAATCTGAGCCATTACGCCAGAATCAAACATGGGCAAACCCTTGTTGTAAGAGGCTTCACCTCCACCACCAATCACGCCACCATAGGCAGAAATAGCCCAAGGTCCATTCTTGTAAGTCAGGAAAAGCGAAGGAATAATAGGAGCTGAAGCGGTACCTTTATAGAAACGACGGTTATCAGCTTCTGGGAACAAAGGAAATGTAGCATCTATATTTCGCTCTTGATAGGCATTCTGCCAGTTAAATGACAGATGCAGTCCTTCTCTCTGCAAGAAAGCCAGTCCAGCAGGATTTGAATAAGGGCCATCAGAATCTATCATGGCACCTCGCGTCAACATTCTGATAAATGCTACCGACTGGTTTGTATTGGTCAGCACACCACCAGCAAATGTAGTGACTGAAATGCTCAGCATAGCCAAGCCTAAG
>JAIKZS010000068.1 GCA_024682035.1 Bacteroidaceae bacterium | reverse complement strand
TTATGATATACCCACAGAATTTTGAGCAAAAGATAGGCTTCGACCAAATACGCCAATTACTGAAAGGCAAATGCCTTAGTACATTGGGCGAGGAGCGTGTTGACAAGATGGCGTTTGCAACTCGGTTTGCCGACATTAACTTGCAATTAGACTTGGCATGTGAATTTTTAGGCATACTGCAGGGCGAGGATGATTTCCCCGCACAGTTTTTCTTTGACGTGCGCCCCGCTCTGAAACGCGTAAAGATAGAGGGATTGTTTCTGGAAGAACAAGAACTGTTCGACTTAAGACGCTCATTAGAGACCATAAGGGATATCATCAGGTTCTTAAAAGTAGAGGAATCTGAAGAACAAGGATTTACATCACCCTATCCGCATCTTTGCCAACTGGCGGGTAACATAATAGTGTTTCCCAAACTTATCAGTCGCATTAATAACATCCTGAATCCTTACGGACAAATAAAGGACAATGCTTCTGCCGAACTGGCACGCATTCGCAAGGATCATGCTGGTACACTAAACAGTATTTCGCGTATATTAGCAGGTATATTGCGTTCGGCACAGAGTGAGGGATTTGTGGAGAAAGACGTAGCGCCTACCATGCGCGATGGAAGACTGGTAATTCCAGTTGTGCCTGCCATGAAACGCAAGGTAAGGGGCATTGTGCACGACGAATCGGCCAGTGGAAAGACGGTATTTATTGAGCCAGAGGCCGTGGTGGAAGCTAATAATCGTGTAAGGGAACTGGAGATTGAGGAGCGACATGAGATTGTTCGAATTTTAATGGAATTTACCAATGAATTGCGCCCTCAGATTCCCGACATACTGCAATCTTATGAATTTTTGGCAGAAATTGATTTCATTCGTGCCAAAGCTTTATTAGCTCAGCAAACGGGTGCCATCAAACCTGCGTTCGAGAACACGCAATGGATGGATTGGGGGGCTGCGGTTCACCCTCTGTTGCAGATATCGTTGTCTAAGCACAACAAGAAAGTGGTGCCACTGGACATAGAACTGACGAAGGAACGGCGCATCTTGCTTATTTCAGGACCTAATGCCGGTGGTAAGTCGGTATGTCTCAAAACGGTAGGATTGTTACAATATATGTTGCAATGTGGTTTGCTGATACCTTTGCACGAGGGTAGTCACGCTGGCGTATTCAACAATATTTTTATCGATATAGGCGATGAACAAAGCATTGAGGACGATTTGAGTACCTACTCCTCTCACTTGCTGAACATGAAAAACATGATGAAGCAATGCGACAGTAAAAGTCTGATTCTGATTGATGAGTTTGGTGGAGGTACCGAGCCACAGATAGGTGGAGCAATTGCAGAAGCTGTATTAAAACGATTCAATGAGAAGGGTACATTTGGGGTTATCACTACACATTATCAGAACCTGAAACATTTTGCTGATGCGCATGATGGAATTGTTAACGGTGCTATGCTATACGATCGTCACCTGATGCAACCTCTATTTTTATTACAGATAGGCATGCCAGGCAGTTCGTTTGCGGTGGAGATTGCGCGTAAAATTGGCTTACCTGAAGAAGTAATAGCTGAAGCTGCTGACATTGTGGGCAGCGACTATATCAACTCCGACAAATACTTGCAGGATATTGTACGCGATAAACGATATTGGCAAAACAAACGCCAGAACATACACCAGCGCGAGAAGGTGATGGAGGAAACCATTGCCCGATACGAACGCGAACTGCAAGAGTTGCATCAAGAACGCAAGGACATTCTGCGTACTGCCAAGAACGAAGCTGAACAATTGGTACAGGAGGCGAATGCACGCATAGAAGGTACTATTAAGGGCATCAAGGAAGCGCAGGCTGAAAAAGAAGAGACGAAGAAGATTCGTCAGGAACTGGCTGACTTCCGCAAACAATTGCAGGAACAAGCGGCGCAAGAGAAGGAAGACAAGATTGCCCGCAAGATGGATCAACTACGTGAGCGACTACAACGAAAGAAAGATAAAAAGGCAGTGAAAGATAAACCTGCTTTATCGACTGAAGAACAAGCTTCCATACAAGCGAAAAGAGAAGCGGATAAGTTAGCGCAATTGGTAGAAGGAGCTTCGGTGAAACTAAAAGGACAGCAGTCTGTAGGCACCATCATGGAGATTCATGGGAAAGATGCTACCGTAGCTTTTGGCAGCATCAAGACCACGGTGAAACTGAACCGGTTAGAGCCTACTACCATAACAAAGAAACAACCTGATATTACCCAAAAGGCGACTTATCTGAGCGAACAAACGCAAGACTCTATGCACGATCGCAAACTGAATTTCAAACAAGATATTGATGTGCGTGGCATGAGGGGTGATGAAGCTATTCAAGCTGTTACTTATTTCATTGATGATGCCATATTGATAGGCGTTTCGCGTGTGAGGATTTTGCATGGTACCGGCACGGGCATTCTGCGTACCCTGATACGGCAGTACTTACAAAACGTGAGTGGTGTGAAAGCTTTTCACGACGAGCACGTGCAGTTTGGGGGAGCGGGTATTACCGTCGTTGATTTGGAATAACAACCTATTTTACTGGTACAAGTATTCCCCAAATAATGGATAACTTAAGACTGCTTCTGTTCTGTTTCAGGTGATGGCTCGTAGTCTTCCATCAGATCGGCCTTATCAATTGAAAGAACGCCATTGGGTAGCACAATCACATGGAAAGGCACATAAAGATCGCTTTCAGGATAGCTTACACTGGCTGCGAACATCAGGCCATCGTCTGTTACCTTATCGAATACCAGTCCTTCTAAAATGGAATGTTGCAGAAAATCGGATTCTAAATAGGAGGCGAATGTATGCTTGGTAAAATCTTTTTCGATGATAATTTTGCTGCCATTTGATACTCGCAGACTGATGGTGTTGTCATAATAGCGCACACCCTCAGTATCGGTTACAACAGACAAAGAGCTGTCGGCCTTGCGGGTAACACTCATGGTGTAGGTCTTCCCTTTAAACTCGGCCTCAGATGTGGCTGAAATGGTTTGCAACTGATGAATCTCTTTGCTGACTTCTTCTTTAGGAATGGATTCAACTACGTAATTATCGGGATTCTTCTTCGTGCTATTTTTGCATGATGCCAACACCAACAATGTAAAGCACAAGATTATATATATGTATCTATTCATTGTCATTTGTTTATAAATATAGCGCAAAGATAGTATAAACTTGCGAAATATCAAAACTTGCACTAAATTTGCACACGATATGGCAATAGAGAGTGAGATATTCAACCGGGCCGAGTTGCTGTTGGGCAGTAACAACATGGAGCGCATAGCTAATGTTCAAGTTTTGGTGATGGGCGTTGGCGGAGTGGGCAGCTGGTGTGCTGAGTGTTTGGTGCGGACAGGCATCAAGCATCTTACCATTGTTGATGCCGATGTGGTACAGACTTCCAACATCAACCGACAACTGATGGCTACCACATCTACGATTGGCAGGGTGAAGGTTGAGGCTTTGAAAGAAAGATTGTTGCTGATCAATCCCAATGCCGTGATACAAGCTATACAACAGGAATATAATGATGAAACGGCCAGTGCATTCGACCTTGACAGTTACGATTATGTGGTAGATGCGATTGACAGTCTGAAGGACAAAGCATTGTTGATATTGAAAGCCACCGCTTCGAAAGCCAAATTATTTTCTTCAATGGGTGCTGCACTGAAGCTTGACCCAACAAAGATAGAAGTGGCTGAGTTCTGGAAGGTGCAAGGAGACCCTTTGGCAAAGGCCTTACGCAATAGATTCAAGAAAACTGAGGAGTTTCCAAAACGCAAATTTAAGTGTGTATTTAGTCAAGAACAACTGAAAATTAAGCCACAAGGCAAAGGATCGTTGGCACAAATTACGGCCGTGTTTGGAATTACTTTGGCCGGTCTCGTCATTAACGACATACTGGAAAATTGAAAATAGATAATCATATGAAAAAGTATTTATTGACTGGCATGTGCTTTGTTTTAGCGCTTGCCTCGTGCAACGGAGGAAAAGAAAAAGTAAATGGCAATGGCTATTTGATAAATGGTGAAATATCCGACATCAAGAGCGGCATGGTGTATTTAAAGGAATACCAAGACAAGAATTATTTATTGGTGGATTCTGCAGAAGTGACTGATGGTCAATTTGAGTTCAGAGGTTTAGTTTTTCAAACACTGGCCTACGGCTTGACTACCGACAAAGAAAGTAACAATCCGTTGGTGTTCTTCTTAGGTAACGAAACGATGAACATCAAGATGAATGAAGAGAAAAAATCGCTCGAGATAGAAGGATCACCCATCAATACGCTCTATCAAGAAACGGTGAGTAAAGTTGGTAAAGAAGGATTCGATATTAACGAGTTTACTGCAGCGAACCCAACATCTGCTCTTGTACCGTATTATATTATGCGCAATCTGGCCTGGGGCCTCAACCTGGACCAACTGAAAGCTCTGCGCAGCAAATTGGACAAATCGCTCGACAATAATAAATATGTGAAACAAATGGAAGATCTGATGGCAAGGAAGGAAGCTGTGCAAGTAGGCAAAATTGCCCCCGATTTCACCCTGCCCGACCCTGATGGCAAGGCGGTGAGCTTGAAAGATTTTCGCGGCAAGTATGTGCTGGTTAGTTTCTGGGCTGGCTGGTGCCCTGATTGCCGTAGGGAGAATCCATTTATTGTAGAAGCATACAACAAATATAAAAACAAGAACTTCACGGTACTGGGTGTATCATTAGACCGCAACAGGGAAACTTGGTTAAAAGCTGTGGAACAGCAAAACCTCACCTGGACACAGGTTTCTGATTTGAAGTATTGGCAAAGCGATGTTGTAGAGCTGTATGCCATTCGCTGGGTGCCTACCGGCATATTGCTTGACCCGGATGGAAAGATTCTCAACATTAGTCTGAATGAAGACGAATTAGTAAAGAACTTAGCCAGTGTATTCGAGTAATTCGCCAAGATTACTTGACAAATTGTCTGGCATTGCTGACAAATTTACATATAATACCTCTATTTATTGACAAATTGTCACCATAACTTCACTGGCACGCAGCTTGCACTTAGAAAGGTGTAAGCCAAAGCGAAAGCTAAGGCAGTAGAAGTATAACAATTAAAAGACTAAAATAAAAATGGAGGTATTAACTATGTTACCAGCAATGTTTAGAAACACTTGGTTTCCTACAGTATTTGATGATTTTGATTTCACACCTCGTGCTAACACAACCGCACCGGCAGTAAATGTAATGGAAAACGAAACGGCTTATACAATGGAAGTTGCCGCTCCTGGCATCAAGAAAGAGTTTTGCCGCGTAAATATTAACGAAGATGGCAACTTGTGCGTAGCCATCGAGAACAAATGGGAGCACAAAGAAGAGGACAAACAGCAAAAGCAACATTACCTGCGCCGTGAATTCTCTTACTCAAACTACCAGCAAAATTACACTTTGCCAGAAGATGTTGACAAGGAGAACATCTCAGCTAAGGTGGAAAATGGTGTGCTGACTGTGGTTCTGCCTAAAATCAAGAAAGAGGAAGTCAAGAACGCTCGTACGATTGAGATTGCATAAAGCACGCAAAAAGAAATCTAACGAGTTACATTCATAAGAGAAGGCTGCATCATTTTGGTGCAGCCTTTTGTTGTCTTAGAAAAAAAACTGTAACTTTGCCCACTGAATAAAACATAGAAGAAAATGTTAGACAAGCAATCGAAAATATATGTGGCAGGGCATAACGGATTGGTAGGATCTGCTATTTGGAATAATTTATTGAGTAGAGGTTATCATAACCTCATTGGCAGAAGCCATAAGGAGCTTGACCTTACTGACCAATTAGCTGTGAGGAGATTTTTCGACGAAGAGCGTCCTGACGCTGTGGTGCTGGCGGCTGCTTTCGTAGGTGGCATTATGGCCAACTCGCTTTATCGTGCCGACTTTATCATGAAGAATATGCAGATTCAATGCAATGTGATTGGCGAAGCTTATGCACATGGCGTGAAAAAGCTGCTGTTTTTAGGTTCTACTTGTATTTATCCTAAGAATGCTCCGCAGCCCATGAGTGAAGATTGTTTGCTGACCTCACCATTGGAATATACTAACGAGGAATACGCTATTGCTAAAATTGCCGGACTGAAGATGTGCGAGAGCTACAATTTGCAGTATGGCACCAACTACATTGCCGTGATGCCTACTAACCTTTATGGCCCTAATGATAATTTTCACCTGGAAAACAGTCATGTGATGCCCGCCATGATGCGTAAGGTTTATCTGGCTAAACTGATGCACGACGGTGCTTGGGAGAAAATTGCGACCGATTTGAACAAGAGACCCGTAGAAGGGGTGAATGGCAACGCTTCACAGCAAGAGATTACCAACGTGCTGGCAAAATATGGTATTTATGACAATAAGGTAGTACTTTGGGGTACAGGCACTCCACTGCGTGAATTCCTTTGGAGTGAAGACATGGCCGATGCTTCTGTACATGTACTGTTGAACGTGGATTTTAGCGACATCATTGGTATTGAAAAATATTCATCGGTACATTATGGTGCCAAGACTGATGGCGCTGTTGACCGCAACCACAGTGCAGGCCGTGGTGGTGCCATTCCTTCTTTGGGAGAGATTCGCAACTGCCACATCAACGTGGGCACAGGCAAGGAACTGACAATACGCCAGTT